>JAOUMO010000028.1 GCA_029881425.1 Gammaproteobacteria bacterium | reverse complement strand
GTTCCCGGCCGATTGCGATAGTCTCTCTGCGCTTTCAGCCGATGCGACAGCCGTTGCAAGGGGCACCTGCCACGGCATTCGCCAGGTGGCCTGTGATTCACTTATCGGCGTCGACCTCGCAAGCACGGTTCTCGAACGCGGCGTCTGCCATGCGGCACAGGGTGCTAATTGCTCCACTATTCCAACAGCGGCAATACGCACCGTCTGTGAGCAGTCGCCACAACTCTCGATCAAGGCTAGCGACACGGTAATGACCTGTACACAACAGGCTATTCCACCCAGGCTACTGATCAAAGATGATATGGCAACCGCACCGGTAGAGACTGCGATTCGTCTCAATGACATGTCGGTAGCCATGGTGGTAGACAAGAATGCTGATGGCACAACCGATGACCTGGGTGCACCGGGTTGTTTATCCGGTGATGCGGCCAGTAATTCAGACTGTGTACTACACAGGATGTGCCTGGACCTGAATCTTGTTTCAAGCATGAGCCTGGTTAGTGATACGGGTGGCGTATGTGAAGCCGGTGTTTCAGGGCTACAAACAGACATACAGGAAATCCAGCTGCTGAATCGCCAGCAAGGTGTCATATGCAGTGGCACATTGAGTAACGATGCAGCAGGCCTTGCCAATACTGCCGCAAATGATGACACCGTCAGCCAGATCAGTGACAACATCAATATATATACACCACCAACCTGTATTAACGGCCTTACGGTGGGTGGATTTGTGTCATTTAAAAATCCAAAACTAATCTCTGTAGAAACCGATGGCAATACCGAGTTCCAGGATTATCTCGGTATTACAGGTGATATGCAGTAGGTAACTGTTTTATACGTTATTAAAAAAGGGCGGTATTACCGCCCTTTTTTTATGACGCCAGAATATGGAGCCAACAGGCATAGATACCTGTTATTTATCAATCGTCACTTTTCTGGAGCCGGATTTATAGGCACGCTTAATGATTGTTCAGCAAGCATATTAACCAACATAGCAGAACCCGTGATAGTGATATTAAAATACTGAGTGTACAACTAGAGACAGACAGGGTAATTAATCTGGATTTTGCAGGTTCTTCATAATACTAATGAGGTCCTCATGCCACTGCATGAACACTTTGTGGAGTTGTCTATCGGGATATAAATCCATAAAGACAGCCGGGTCAGAGGTAACCAGCAGGGTCTCACCGGCTTCGGCATAGATGGCTATTTTAAGGGGCAGATAGGGAATCAACTCAGGGTGTGTCCTGGTTAGCAACTTCATCTGTTCCGTTTTACCAAAAAAGACTATTCGATAATTATCCGTGGTGTAACCGCTCTTTGCCAGGGCCTCGTCAACTGGCTGGATATTAGACAGTGTATAACCCTGCTTTTTAATAGCGCCCTGCAAGATCCGCATGGCATCAGGGAAGGCCCTGTCAGAGCGCACCATAATCAACTCACCCGTAATCATCGCCTGGGCAGGCAGCCAGCCAAGCAGGAGCAATGGGGCAAGGAGGCGGGTCAGTATGCGTTTCATCGCGTTGCCTCTTTCAGGATCGAGGAATAGGTATCGTGCATCCGGTCACAGGCCACATCGAGTTCATCATTATTAAATAGCTGGCTCAGGCGTTTCGGGTTGATACTCATGGCCTGTACCTCGCCATTTTGTTCAACAACGGTAATACGGCAGGGTAAAAACATGCCTACCCTGGGGTCTATGGCGAGAGCATTATAGATAATGTCGTAGTTGCAGAAATACACCATGGTATGTGTTTTCGATTCGTCTTTGACGGGCACAAAACCATGATCCAGCGCCTGGTCACGGATCAATATGTAATCCTTGGCAATAACCGCACGCTTAATATTCTCGATTGTCTCATTGAAAGTATAAGGCGACTTATAAACGAGCACGGATGACTCACTCAGTATTTGCTCGCCCGTCACCATGGTTTGCTGAAAACTACGTATATAACTGACCAGGTTATCGACGTCATCGTCAGTTAAATTAAACTGGCTGGCGGCTGGCATGGGTGTTTCTTTGCGGCCCTGGATAATGATATTTTTGAGCATCTGGTCACTGGCAGAATTAAGGAAGCCCTGGTTATTGAGTGACGGTGGCGTAATAGGCAGGTCACGGGGACGAGAAAAGGTCTTGCCTGTACCCTTTCCACCATACCCGCTCTCACCATGACAAGTGATGCAGTGTTTATCGAACAATTGCTTTCCGATTCGGGCATCCGCTTTTACAGGTGTTGCATCCCATTGGGGTACAGTTGTTTTTTTCCAGCTGCGGATATAACCAATGATAGCGTCAATATCATGGTCCGAGAGACGATAAAAAGGCGGCATGATACGACCCGGACGACCGACGCGTATGGTACGGCGCAAATACTCATCGGGGGTCTGTTCGAGAAAGGCCTCAAGCCCCAGTGGAATACCAACACCACCCGAACCCTCATGACCATGACAAATAGCGCATTTCTCCGTGTACAGCACCTTACCCTTATCTGCCAGGCAGGATAGAGACGAGAACAACAAAATCAGGAACACTGCTGGTTTTATATATAGATAAAACATCGCTAATTTAGTCATGGAGAACTTGGGTTTAGAATAACAGCATCAGCTCAAAGTTTAAATAGCGATTAATCAAACATAAAAGCGAACGGGTAAATAAAAAATAGCGGGGATTTAAGGATGAGATCTCACTAGCTACAGGCAACAAAACAATCAAAAACTTCAATAAAATACGTTACGCGTCTTTCAAATCATTCATAATCTCATTCAAAGTATAAAACACCCCACTTCGCATATAGCCTGCAATCACCCCGGGTTTCAAAGAAACAGCCCGTCCATCCCTGCCCCACTCAGCCACCCAGTATCCAGGCAGGCCATCCAGTATGTGTACCACAGACGGCATACCATCGTCATAGGATGACAGGTGTACTTCGCTGGTATTGAGATCCATAAATGCCGGCATAAAGCCGAAACTGGCTTCCCTGAATACCGCACCGCCCAGTTGTTCGTAGGCACCGCGTTGCTCAACCAGTTGAGTATGAGATAAAAACATGAAGCCCGCCCTGATGGTTTTATATACCTATCGGCCAGGGCAGGTTTATCTTTAGTCCTGGGCAGCTATTTTTTACCCATATCCTGTAAAAAATTTAATATCAGCTGATCCAGTGCCGTGCTGTACGCCTGTACCGTAGCATGCATGGCCGATGAGCCAACAGGCTGTAATCTACTGTAGGTATTCGCCCAGTCCTTTCCGGGTGCCGATGGGTAGTGTACTGTCATTTGTAATGACACCTGCACCGCTATGGCATTACCGGTAATACGCTCAAAACTGAGTAGTTCAGGGCTTATGACAATATCAGCAGGTTTGGCATTAGCTATGGAAGATACATGCCGCGAGCGTACCAGTAGATGCTGGCGCAGCTGTTTATAAATCAACTGGGAAGGGGTTTCTGCCCAGAAGTGATAATGGTAGCGCTGGATTTCCAGTGGCCTGTCGCGCTCGACAAACAACATGGCACGCTCATTGTAAATACCCGAGACCTGCACGGCTTTTAATAAAACATGATCAAAGTCTATCGCATCACTTTCTGCGGGCTGTACATTGGCCAGGCGATAAAAGTGATCGCCGGGAATATTCGCCGGAGAAAGACTACAGGCCCCGAGCAGTGAAACCAGCATGATAAACAAACCGGAACGTATCAACATTACTGCACCTCCGCCTGGTCGACGGGGGGTTTACCGCCAAGGATGACGCCGGGATTATTACGTAACTGCCGGCTAAATTCATTTATGTTACGGCTCGATGCATCGATGTTGTACATCACGCCGTGGATATTTTCAGAGATCACGTCCATGGCGCGCCTCAGCTCAGTCACAGTGTAGCGAATATCTTCATCGTTATCGGTCACTATTGCCTGCGAGTGTTGCAGTATATCTTCCAGCTGCTGGTTCACCCGGTCAAAACCCGAGGCCAGCCGGACCAGGTTGGCACTGGCCTGATCCGCATTGCGAAACATGTTTTCCACATGCTGGCGATTGTCATCACTCAGCAGCGCATTCATCTGCCCCGCACTCTGTTTTAAACTGCCCAGCAGCGAGGACATATCACTCATCATTTTGGGCATAAAGTTTTCCAGCTCCTTGCCCATCGAATTTACCAGGTTCATTACATCCACGCTTTCATCACTACGGATAGTATCACCGGGCTTAAGCCTGGTAGTTGAATAACCTTCTGATATTTCAATCTGTTTTTCCGAGACAATACCGGGCATAACGATTTGCGCGACACTGTCATCGGGGATCTGCCAGCCACCTTTTATATTCAGGCTCAGGTGATAACGTGTTTTTGAATTTTCGGTGATGGGTACGACGCTATCCACCTGGCCGATCTGGTAACCACCATAGGTAACTGCGGCACCATCTTTAATGCCGGTGATTTTGTTAAACACCACCGTATAATTTTCGGCACCACTTTGCTGGCCGGTAATCTGGTAGAGCATACCAAACAACAACAGCATACTGGTGAAGACAAATAGACCCACCATCGCATAATTTATATTATCTTTTTTCATTAGTATATTTGACCTTATACCCCATGTCCCGTGAGTCGTTGCAGGTAGGCATCGACATCAACCACCTCGGTTTTAGGCTTGCGGTTGAGTAGATTATGGATGCGTTCATTATCGCTGTTGCGTACTTCATCCACGGTGCCACACATAAGTATGTCACCCTGGTCGAGAACGGTTATCCTGTCGGCTATTTTAAATGCACTGTCCAGCTCATGGGTTACTACCACTATAGTCATATTCATAGCGTCTCTGAGCCGAAGAATCAACTCGTCGAGTTCGGCAGCGACGACCGGATCCAGCCCTGCAGAGGGCTCATCAAAAAATAACAGCTTCGGATCCATAATAATCGCCCGTGCCAGTGCCGCACGTTTGATCATGCCACCGGACAACTGCGAGGGCATTAAATCTTCAAACCCGGCGAGGTTGACCACTTCCAGTTTCATCCGGCTCATGATGCGCATGGTATTCTCATCCAGCCTGGTATGTTCACACAGGGGTAACTGGATGTTCTCACCCACGGTCATGGAACCGAACAGCGCACCGCCCTGGAAGGCGACGCCCATGTTCTTGCGCATGTCGTGCATCTCGTTGGTACTCATCTGGGTAATATCTTTACCGAGTAATTTTATGCAACCGGAGGTGGGCGTATTTAAACCCAGTAGATAGCGCAACAGGGTACTTTTACCTGAACCACTACCGCCCATGATGACCATGATCTCGCCGCGTTTTACTGAAAAATTAATACCGTTAAGAATCTGCGTGTCACCGTAATGGGTCACCAGGTTTTCTACTTCGATTACATTCTCAGTGCTCGCTTCAGTTATCATGGCATATTTATATTCGCGTCAGGAAAAAGGTGAAAATCATATCGGCAATGACGATAAAGCTGACCGACAGGACCACCGAACGTGTCGTCGCCTTACCCACACCCTCTGCCCCGCCACTCACCTGGAACCCGTTACTGATACTGACCAGTACGATGATGATGGCAAACACGATACTTTTCATCAGCCCCTGCATCACATCATACACGTCAATCACGGCAAAACTTCGTTCCATATAGGTGGCAACGGTCATGTTCAGTTCATAGGAGGTATAGATAGCACCACCCAGCATACCCATCAGGTCACCAATAATGGTGAGGGATGGCATCACAATAATCATCGCTACCAGCAGTGGTGCTGCCAGATAACGCACCGGCTGTATTCCAATCACCTGCAGTGCATCGATCTCCTGGGATTCTGTCATGGTACCGATGCGGGCGGTAATCGATGAACCCGAACGACCAGCTACGAGGATGCCAATAATCAATGCGGAAAATTCACGCGTGACTGATAGCGCTATACCGGTCACGACCTGTGACTGGGCGCCATAACGTTCCAGTGTTTCCAGTCCCTGGATAGCGAGCATCATGCCCACGGAAAAACACAGGATGATGGCGATGGGTACAGCCTGCACACCGATCTGCACGGTTTCATGAAAGACATGGCGCAGGCGTACCGATTGATGACGGAACTTACCCAGTAACAGCCAGCCCACGGCCTCGTAAAATAACATAAAGACGTAGCCCAGCTCTTCGATGACATCGACTGTCTTTTTACCCAGCTGTGTAAAAATATTTTTCATTCGCTATTTAATTTTATTCACAGTCGTCAAGTGAATCATAAATAGTAAACACCGTGTCCAGTCGCGCCAGGCTCAGTACCTGCATCGCGGCCTTGCTGACACCAACCAGTGCAAAATCGAGTTTCTGTTTACGTGCCGTTTGAAAACCTTCGACCAGGCTCGCGACACCGGAGCTATCGATATAGGCGACCTGGGACAGGTCAATCAGCAAATTTTTGCCCTGCTTGAGGCACTTTAAAATTTGCTCGCGGGCCTGGGGTGAACAGCTAAGATCCACTTCACCGGTGAGCGATATCACTGAAAAACGACCGTGTTGTGAGACAGGATATTTCATTATTATTGTTCCTGGTTGTTTTTTAGCCGGCACTGTTTCTGCCCGCCAAGGGTTTTACGCATTTCAAGAAGATTACCGATGCCATCCGGCCCATCGAGATAATCAATTTGATCCATGACCTTGTGTATCAGGTGCACGCCAAGACCACCTGGACGAATATCATCAAGGTCCCTTGAGCGGATACTGTTCCTGTCGACCGGCTCTGCAAAATCATAAATCCGGATCACCAGGTCACCACTATCCTGCCAGAACTCGAGGATGATTTCACCATCGTCAACCTGGTGATAGGCATGCTGTATGACATTCATACAGGCCTCATTAATCGCCATTACCATACAGTCCAGGTTGTCATCGGAGCAACCCTGTTGCCGGGCCAGGTTACGAACTGCATCACGCACCGGTTGTAACTGGTCAGCGCGAGATAAAAAATGTATACGTTGCAATCGTTGCATAGCTATCGTGCTTCAAGTAAAAGTAGTGTCACATCATCGCGAAAGGGTATAGTCGTACTATCAAATCGATCCACTATGCCCTGCAGGCGTTGCTCGGGGGACAGGGCCTTATCCATAACGGCGATGGTTTTGAACAGGCCGCTCAGGCCCAGCATTTCATCCTCTGCAATAAAGCTTTCGGTCACCCCATCGGATACCATGTAAAGACTGTTATTCGCCAGTTCAAATTCTATTTCCGGAAACGCTGCATCGGCCAGCACACCCAGTGGTGGCGCGTTGGCTTCAATTTCACTTGCCAGCCCCTCGGGGGTAAATAGCAGTGCCGGTGGATTACCCGCATTCACCAGCCGCACCCTGCCCGTTTGCGGGTCATACAGTCCGGCCACCATGGCCACAAACATACCGTGGATGCTGGTTTCACATAACTCGGTATTTACCTCCGCCATCAATTCGGAGGGACTGCTAATGCGTTTTCCCAGGCAACGGAACAGGCTGCTGGTTTTTACCATTAATAGCGCCGCGTTTACACCCTTACCAGAGACATCGCCGAGATTAAAATAGATACGCCCATCGTCGAGTTTAAAATAATCGTAAAAGTCACCGGAGAGGTCACGTGCAGAGATATTCATACCGAACAGGGGAAAATCTGAAGCCATGGTCGGTGGCAATAAACTTCGCTGGATTTCCCTTGCCTGGCCCAGGTCACGATTCAGCTCTGTAGCCAGTTGATCCCTTTCATCCAGCGCCTGCTCCAGGCGTTGTGCCAGTTCCTGGAAATTCGCATTATCCTCATTCAGCTTAATATTGGCCTGGTAGAGAATCTGTGAAAAATCGATATGCTCTCCGATTTTAATCCCCAACACCCTTGCTGTGAGCGCCAGTTCATCGGGTATGGCAGCCAGAAATTCTTCTGTTTTATAAAACTCCATGCGGAAATAACCGGTTAAAATCTCACGGCAACGATTGATGACAAAACTTTTATCCACCGCAGTATAAACAGCAGCCATCCAGTCCGCACAGTTGAGCACCTGGCATAGTTGCTGGTCAAAAAGCGACGCCTGCTCCGCATGACAACGGTGATGGCCAATCACCGGGTCAGCGACAATATCCTTCAAACCCCAGCGATTACAAAATAGCACCATGGCATCATCGTGGGTCATACTAAAAATATTACGCTCCATACTATAACGCGCTTCCGGCTCACGCTTACGGAACTCGGACCAGAGCATGCCCTTATTGGGACTGAGCAGGAACAGCATAAAAAAGCCAATATCCTGGATTAAACCGGCCATAAAACAGCGGCTGGCATCCAGTCCAACCTGTTCACCGAGCATGCGTGCACTCACCGCACGGCGTAATGAGTCCTCCCAGAACGCCTGCTGGTCCAGGCCGTGTATTTCAATCTGGCTGAATGCCCGGTAGACCACGAGACACAACATGAGATGACAGATACGATCAAAACCCGCCAGCTCTATAGCATGGGGAATAGTGCTGGCCTTGCTGGTTAAATTGAAATGATCGGAATTAATGACTTCGAGTAACTGGCTGAAAAAGACCTCGTCCTTCCCAATCACCAAATTGATATCGGCCTCTGAAAAGGTCTCACTGCTGTGCAGGCGAATAAAATCCCGCGCAATATCCGGTATCTCAGGGATATTGTTGAGTTCGATTGTGTCTTTAAAGTTTATATGTGGCACTGTAATCGTATTTAGTTATTATCTGAACCCTTTACTTCAGGGCGGATTCAGTTATTAGCCCATAGAGATAGCCAGTAACGGGTTCTCATAGTAAAATTCATTTTAATCAGGCCTTCATATCCTGTCACGCAACTGTTCGCAGACGATTATTAATCCGGCTCTTCTATTCTCTATCTAACCAGTATAGTCACAAGCCGCCAACATAACCCAAAATACCGATGCTTTATACACTTATACAGATGTTCGTCCTCATCGGGCTTGGCCTGGCCTGGTCCTGGTTCACCCCAGGGCGCATAGATAGCGCGGTAGTGCGTAAGGTATTGACCGATATTGTCTATTTCCTGTTCCTGCCGGCACTGGTATTTAACGTATTGTGGAAGGCGGACCTCGGGCTTGACTCGGTAAAAATAGCCTTCGCCGCCATTTCCGGTGTACTGGCGGCACTCTTTGTCAGCTGGTTAATCTGTAGCCGCTGCCATAAAACCAATCCTAAAGTAACCGGCGCCATCCTGCTGGCGGCCAGCTTCCCCAACGCCACCTACCTCGGTTATCCGGTACTGACCAAGACACTGGGAAACTGGGCCGGTCCAATCGCCATCCAGTACGACATGTTTGCCTGCACCCCGCTATTACTCACCGTAGGCATACTCATGTCGGCCCACTTTGGTGGCACCGGCAAAAACCCTAACCCGCTGATGATGCTGATCAAGGTCCCCCCCCTGTGGGCAGCGATTATTGCAACCGGGCTCAACCTCGCGGGCGTGGCACCCATCAGCCTGTTTACCGACCTGTTTGCGATGATGGGCTCGTCCGTGATACCGATCATGTTATTTGCGATTGGACTGGCCCTGAAACAGGGCATTAACGAAATCAAGCACCTGCCCACGGTGATTCCCGTGATTGCCGTGCAGCTGTTCATTATGCCCGTGGTGGTACTGGGCAGCACCTACCTGCTCAATATAGAAGGCGGCCTGCGTACCGCAGTTGTACTGGAGGCGGCCATGCCCAGTATGGCACTGGGTGTTGTACTCTGTGACCGATACGGCCTGAATACGGGCATTTATGCCGCAGCGGTTACCGCCACCACCTTTTTAAGCCTGGCCACACTGCCCTTATGGTATGGCTGGCTAGTATAAATTAAGCGTTACTGGATACCATTCATCGCAAATCCCCTGGGCCAAGACCAAAAACAGGCACTGTTTACTATACTGGTTACTGAACGCTTGCCGTTCTATCAATCCAAATGATGACGTGTTTAAAGGCTACCCCACGCGAAAGTATGGGGCCGCAAAGTATCCAGTCTAACAGGCCCTGCCTTATGACAGTGGGACTACAAAACACAGTATCCTGTGCCCCCCCTGCCTGATGCCCGCCAAAAACGCGACTGGAATTTTTTATATGCACTCCAGATGGGGAGATATCCAGCATGCAAGATCAACAACACTATGGTTTATCACATAACAGGGAACGGGCACTGGAAAGACAGCAACTCCAGCTGGGCTTTAAGTGGATGTTTTCATTTTTTATTTTCCTGGTCTGCTGTGCCTTTTTGAACCAGCTGTTATTCGCATAAACACAGGGCATCCTGGTCAGTTAAATCGGTACACGAAAGCATCATTCGGCCATTTTGGACAGTATATGTTTTATATGAAAGCATAGCCTGTCTACTGTACGAGGAAAGCAGACCTTTTAATGTTTCAGTTTTAACTTCTGCTAACAATTATAAGCGGTCAGTCAAGTGTTGGAATCCGCGTCGAAAAGTGGACATTCAACGTTCGGGTAAGTGGCGCGTGCTGTTTACGCGTCCAAGCAAAGCGAGCTTGACCCGCTTGTTAGCAGCTATTTTACACTTTCTGGTCTTGATGCTGCTAATTCATCTTCTATTTTTTCTAACCATTCGTTAACTGCTTTATCCCATTCCGGATCAACTTCAATAGTCCTTATAAAATTCTTTTTCGCATTAACTTTTTCACCTAGATGATAATATGCTTTTGCAAGATACCAATACGCATAAGGTTCATCACTATCAAGAGATATCCAATTACGAGATAAATGCTTAACATCGTTAGCATGTCCTGTTTGCAAAAGCTCATCAAATTCGCGTATGTTATTTTGTTTTCTTCTTTGTTTTTCAATAATATCTTGGTTTCTGGTTAGGGTGCTGCCAATTCTAAAGAATATTAATACTACAAAAAACGACATAACAACTAATGCAGCGAGCAACCATTTAATGATTCTTAATTCGTTTAATATTTCAGTTGATAATTCCATTTCCGATCTCATTTCTAATTACTGCTAACGTTGAAGCTGTGCGGCGCAAACGAAGCGCAGCGTAGTTTGTATCCGAACGAGCGACTTGTTATACGCGATTTGCACTAAAGCTTTCCCCAATAACGTAGGACTCCCCAATTTCTAAAGCCTTGAGCTTGGGGAATCTCACGAAATCTGTTCCTGTCCAGTGTTTTGGCTCGCGGCCAGGCATAATATTTACTTTTATGGGCTGGTCTTTTAGAGAATTAACGATGTTATTAGCAATTGACTCAGGAAAACGACCAAGCAAACCGTAGGGTGACGTAGCAATGCCTTGAACTGTAGGTTGTAAATTTAAAAACTTTTTAATGTAATTTGGCTTACCCATAATTTCGATACAACAAGAACATACCAAACCAAAAAGAAGCTCAGGAGCAAGAGAATTCTCAGAAAACATTAGATCAATTTCTTTCTCAATATATGGTTTGAGCAAAGGAGATTCCGAGCTTAAAGACAGGAACTCTGTACCTTCAGATGATAATGATTCCTCAAATACACCTGTGCATTCGATTTCCCACAATTCTGCTTCAGACTCATCATTAAACTTGATCGATAGATCAAGCCTTAGGTCGTCTGCAAACCAATCAGCATCCACTATTTGAATCCAGCCATCTGCATCATCAAAATCAGAATTTAGTCTTTCTAATAATTCCTTCATTGGCTCTCTTGTGCATAACGTCGAGTTAACCGGAAAGGCGCGTCTTTTGCGCCGATCCGGTTTAACGTTTTGTTATGTGCAGGTTACTAAATTAAATATTATTTTTGGTAATACTTAAGTTCGATCATTTTTCTTTCCGATTCCAAGTAGACCTATAAGACCTGAACCAAAGAGCCATATGGCAGCAGGCACTGGTACTGCTGATGTTACTACAATGCCATCAGACCAGAGTTCTTGACTTATTGTTGCACCAACAACCATTGGAATACCTCGACCAATACATGCATCACCAATATTAGCTGCGCCGCAATCAAAAATAGCAAGCACTGGCACATCGCTGCTAGCACCCCATGTTAAGTAAGTGCCAAAAGCGATTTCTGTTTCACTTAGTGTGAAGTCGTAAGAAAAGCTTCCTTCGGTGGGTGAAATTCCAGCCCAGTTATTGGAGCCGATGCTATCAAAGTACACAAGTGTTGTTGAAACCCATGGTATACCTAAAAGGTTGCTTGAAAAGGTATCACCCATTGACTCGCTATCAATTGTGCCAGATGCTGCATCTGTCCAATTTTCACAAGTAGTGCAGCCAAAATACTGTGTTGTGATATCAATGGTGATTGCCGAAGCGCTAGAAGCAGTACTTAGACTTATTAGAAAAACAGAAGAAAGTAATATTTTTTTCATTTTACAAATTCCTTATTGTTGTTTTAAATTTTGGGTAAAGCAAAATCTTAATTTTGTACAATTCATCTTTGGCACATAACGCCTAGATCACCGGTATAATGCGAGCGCAGCGAGTATTTTGTCCGGTGGAGCTTGTTATGTTTCTTGTAATAATTTGTTTATCCATTCTACAGCTTCAGTACGTGACCAGAATGCACGTATATGTACATTTGGATGACTAACAGAATATGCTTCATACACTCTCCCCATGCCAAAAGTTAAATCTTTTGAATGAGCTCCTACTTTTATAAATAAACCTTTTTTAGATTCTATGAATTTCTTATCAGATTCTGTAATTAATTGAATATCATCGGATGATATATCGAAGTCACCAACAGTAGAGAAATCCCATAACTCCCAAGTGCGGTCATTGAGCGTGTCGTCCTGTGATATTTCATTCATTACTAATAATATTTCTTGTGTAGAAATATCGCCGGCAATGATTACTTCAATGCCCTTTCCGTTATCAATGTTATTCCAGGTGATTGGCAATATTATTGTCCTCTGATTTTTGAAACATAACAGTTGATATACGGACCCCAGATATCCGTTTATCTATTATCAGTAACATCTAATATTCAGATGTAATTTATTGTTTCTACAGCACATTACTCGATTAGACTTTCATTATCAACATGAACAAATCATGACAAGCCAGATCCTTACAAATAAATACCTATTATGGCGATATTGTTGTCTTAATGTTTGCTTTGAAATGCGTGTGAGGGTAATCACAGGTGTCCACTAAGCGATGTTAGTCCACCTTTCATACACATTAATCCAGGTCGTCTTAGAAACTTAAGTGACCGACTTATGCTGCTATCGCATGATCATATTATGGGTCGACATAAGCGGCCCGATCAACGACACCAGCAGCATGGGTGCCGTGGATTCGACTATAATTTGATCATTACCAAGCCTATGACTGGATTATCCGCCCATGACGACACACTCGGCCATCGCTGTAGAAGACATTCAACAATCCCTGCAACAGGCCAGGGACAGTATATCCAGTATTATTCTCGGCAAGTCAGAACAGGTTAAACTCGCACTCAGCTGCCTGCTGGCGAATGGCCATTTATTAATCGAGGACCTGCCCGGTGTGGGCAAAACCACGCTGGCACTGACCCTTGCCCGAACCTTTGGGCTTGATTTTCAACGCATCCAGTTCACCAGCGACCTGCTGCCTGCCGATGTACTCGGCGTTTCCATTTATGACTCACCAAAACAGGCCTTCAGCTTTCATCCCGGGCCGGTATTCACCCAGGTCTTACTGGCCGATGAGATCAACCGTACCACGCCTAAAACACAAAGCGCCCTGCTCGAGGCCATGGAGGAACGCCAGGTAACGCAGGATGGCGTAACACGCCCGCTACCTGCGCCCTTTTTTGTTATTGCCACACAAAACCCGAGTGAGCAGGTCGGCACCTTTCCCCTGCCAGAATCACAACTGGATCGATTCCTCATGCGCATAGAAATGGGATACCCTGACCAGAAGGCTGAGTATGAATTGCTCAGGGGAAGGGATCGACGCCAGCTCATCAGCCAGTTACCGATCATCATCGACACGGCACAACTGGCCAATATCCAGCGGGCCGTTGAACAGGTGCATGTATCAAAGGCCCTGCTGGATTATTTGCTCAGCATTATTCGTAGCAGTCGCCTCTCGCCCTGGTTTTCCTCGGGCCTGTCACCTCGCGCCGGGCTGGCCTTACAAAAATGTGCCCAGGCCTGGGCACTGATCGAGGGCCGGGATCACGTCTTACCCGAAGACGTACAGCAGGTTTTACCCGGTGTTGCCGCACACCGCCTACAGATACACCCGGAACATCTGAACGAATCGATTGACCAGCTAATTGATCACCTGATCAAACAGGTACCGGTGTAGTGAGCCCGTCGGGGTTGCCATTATTACCTGACTTTGCGGCACGACTACTGGAAAAATGGGCCAGTCGACGCATACAACACCGCGGTAATGAAACAGAACTGGATAACCGGCAGCTGTATATTTTACCTACCCGCCACGGCATGGTTTTTTTTATTGTACTGATGATTAACCTGGTGGCCGCCATCAACTATGAGATCAGCCTCGGTTTCATGCTTGTTTTTCTACTCGCCGCCATCGGCTTTCTTAGTATTATCTATACCCATATCAACCTGAATCACCTTAAGGCCAGTATCAGCAATGCCAGGGCCGTGTTTGCAGGCCAGGACGCAGAATTCCCCATCAGCCTTAACTCGCTTAAACATAAAAATCATTTCTCTGTCATTTTACAAAATAGCAACGGCAAAAAAATATCACTGGATATTAGAAATGACAGCAACAATATTGCTTTACTACCGATAAAAACCAGCCAGAGGGGCAAGCTCGCAATAAATCGTTTCAAGATTTATTCGGAATATCCACTGGGCCTGTTCCATGTCTGGTCATGGCTTGAACTGGATGCCCATTGCATCGTCTACCCACATCCCTTGTCCTTTAACTACCGGCAACATGGCTCCGATAGTTTAGCCGGCAGCAAAGCCACCAATGAATCCGGCTATGATGATTTTTCTGGCATACGAAAATACCAGGAAGGTGATCCACCTAACCACCTTGCCTGGAAAGCCATTGCCAGGACCGGCAGCCTGCAGACAAAACATTATTCAGCCGAAAAAAATCCTGACATAGTATTAAGCTGGTACAACCTGCCCGATAAGATGGATACGGAAACACGCCTCTCCATTTTATGCTACCAGGTTATCCAGAACGATGCCGGTGGTAACCGTTATGGACTGGTGTTACCCGGATTAAGCATTCATCCCGCAAGTGGTTTACACCACCGCCATCAATGCCTGCTTGCACTGGCCACCTTCGGTAGTAGTGGCAATGATTAACTACTTACAGCCTTATAAGAAGGCACCCGAGACCTGGGTAATACTGCCCTTTATCATGGTTATACTACCCCACCTAAGCCGATTTCCCGGCTGGCTGTTAATTGTTATATCTGGATTATTAGGCTGGCGCATCTATGCCATCAATAACAGCAGGCGTTTACCCGGAAAATTCATACTCGCGATAATCACCGTAATGACAACCCTGGGTATTTTGTTTGAATACGGTACATTAATGGGTAAGACTGCGGGAACGGCTTTCCTGGTTGTCCTGCTCTGTATTAAATTACTGGAAAGCAACAGCCAAGGGACTTTGTACTGGTTATTACCCTTAGTTTTTTTATTATCATGACCCGTTTCTTTTTCTCCCAGGATATACCCACCGTTATATTTATGTTTATAACAATTATCGTCCTGGTCACGGGCCTTGGCCTGATCCATCAAAAACCCGATACCGAAAATATAAAACGAAGCCTTATATTCTCGTCACGCATAGTTTTACAGGCACTGCCACTGATGTTAATCATGTTCGTGCTTTTCCCCAGGATACCCGGCCCCTTATGGGCCCTGCCCGATGAAAAAAAGACAGGTCGAACCGGGCTCTCAGATAGCATGACGCCGGGAGCCATGGCACAGCTTATACAAAGCAATGACATTGCCTTCAGGGCAAGCTTTAAAGGCAATATACCCCCGCAGGACAAACTCTACTGGCGAGGCCTGGTATTTATTGATTTTGATGGTAGACGCTGGACCCAGGTTAGCAACAGCACAAATCAACAAGCTGAAACCGAAGTGCTAAGCCCGGCCATCGAATACACTATCACGCTCGAGCCCCATGACAGGACATGGTTATTTGCACTGGATATGCCGACACAAGTCCCAGCTGGCAGCCATTTAAATAATACTTATTTAATACGCTCGAACAAACCAGTAAACACCCTGTATCAATACACATTAAGCTCGTCACTAAGCTACAGGATAGGCAAGCGATTATCCACCCGGGAACAGGATGCGGGGCTTTACCTGGATAGATATAAAAACCGTAAAACCATAGCGCTGGGCACCTTATGGAAACAACAGTTTAATAAGCCAGCCGATATTATCAATCATGCGCTCAACCTGTTTAATCAACAAAATTTTATTTACACATTGAACCCCCCATTAACACCCGGTTTTGATCCTGTTGACCAGTTTTTGTTTGAGACACGAAAGGGATTTTGCGAACACTACGCGAGCAGCTTTACCGTTTTAATGAGGGCAGCAGGCATTCCCGCCAGGGTCGTGACCGGTTACCAGGGTGGTACCATCAACCCCATCAATAGTGTATTAACCGTGCGCCAAAGTGACGCCCATGCCTGGTCAGAGGTATGGATAGAGGACCAGGGCTGGGTGCGCATAGACCCGACAGCAGCGATTGCACCCGAACGTATAGAAATGAATCTTGATTCGGCTCTGGCAGACAACGAATTACGTCCACTCTATATGCAATTTAATTCTGGCGTGATTAAACAAATCCGCTTTTACTGGGATGCCATTGATAACCGCTGGAATCAATGGGTGATTGGTTATGGAGCAGAATTACAACAACAGTTCCTTGCTTCAATTTTTAAACGCGATATCAGCAGCATGGATTTGATAAAATTACTGGGCATCTCATTACTGATTGCAACGATCGTTATTTTTATCATGATCATGCGATCGGCCAACAGGGTATCACTCAGCGCCATGGAGTCTCTCTATGCCAGCTTATGTCAAAAGTGCGCAGGGGCCGGCATAACACGCCAGAAACATGAAGGACCAC
>JAOUMO010000081.1 GCA_029881425.1 Gammaproteobacteria bacterium | reverse complement strand
GCCCTGCATCGCCAGGGAGAAACCTACCGCGAAGGCGACGGTATCCGTGATATGCCACTGCAGGCCGGTGACACCCTGATCACCCATTCACCCTGGTCGGTCCTGTCGCGCCTGGAGAAGGATCGTAACTTTGTGGTGGTCACCACCGAGTACCCCCATGAAGAATTACGCCCGCAAAAACTGGGCTGGGCGATGCTGTTTTTTACGATTGCCCTGGGCATGGTGCTGTTCAGCGATATTCGCCTGTCAATTGCATTATTAACTGGTGCCATGGGTATGGTATTATCCGGCGTGCTTTCAATTGAGGAGGCCTACGAGGCGGTTAGCTGGAAAACGGTATTCCTGCTGGCATCCCTGATACCCCTCGGCCTGGCCGTGGAGACATCGGGCACCGCTAAATGGATAGCCGAACAGACCCTGTCCGTGGTCGGCCATATGCCGATATGGGTAATACAGGCCTCTGTAGCGGTCCTGGCGACCTTCTTTACACTGGTCATGTCCAACGTAGGCGCGACGGTTTTACTGGTACCCCTGGCGGTAAATATTGCCATTGGTGTTGGCGCTAACCCGGCGGTATTTGCATTGACGGTTGCGATTGCAACGTCCAATTCATTCCTCATCCCGACACACCAGGTGAATGCACTGATCATGGGCCCAGCCGGTTATCGTGTACCCGACTTCTTACGAGCCGGTAGTATTATGACGATACTGTTCCTGATCGTAATGATGATCATGATGAACCTGGTGTTTTAATACCACTTTAATGAGACAACGTTTAAGACGACTATGAAAACAATAAAAATTTCTATCACCGCCCTGCTTGCAGTTTTATCGCTGTTTCCATTGTCATCAATGGCTGCAGAAGCAGGCCATGAAATAATGGACCTGACGCAAAACTGGGTCGGTTATACCGCGATTGGTATTTTTGTTATTGCCTACATGCTGGTGATGGCTGAAGAATTTACCCACCTACGCAAATCCAAACCGGTGATTATTGCCGCCGGTTTAATCTGGGCCATCATCGGTGCCGTGTACATGAACCACGGCATGTCGGATCTGGCGGAACACGCGGTACGCCATAACCTGCTCGAATATGCCGAACTGATGCTGTTCCTGCTGGTGGCTATGACCTACATCAACGCAATGGAAGAGCGCCAGGTATTCGATGCACTGCGTGCCTGGTTGATACAGAAGGGTTATGGTTTCCGTAAACTGTTCTGGATGACCGGCTTCCTCGCCTTTTTCATCTCCCCTGTCGCGGATAACCTGACCACGGCACTGCTCATGTGTGCGGTAGTTTTATCGGTCGGTGGCAGCAATACCCGTTTTGTCAGTATTGCCTGTGTCAATATCGTGGTCGCTGCCAATGCCGGTGGTGCCTTCAGTCCCTTCGGTGATATTACAACGCTAATGGTGTGGCAGAAGGGTGTGGTTGATTTCTGGACCTTCTTTGCCCTGTTCATTCCTTCGGTCGTTAATTTTGTTATACCTGCAGCGATTATGCATTTTGCCATCCCGCAGGACCAGCCCGACGCATCCAATGAAACGGTCCACATGAAGCGTGGCGCACGCCGTATTATTAGCCTGTTCCTGTTGACCATTGCGACCGCGGTGTCATTCCATAACTTCCTGGGGCTACCACCGGTTATCGGCATGTTAACCGGCCTGGGTTATTTACAGTTGATGGGCTTTTACCTGAAGAAAACACCGCATAAATGCCGTGAGCTGGCGAGCCACAATGCCGAGCATGAAGGCCAGATGGGTGACCCCGTACCCTTCGATATTTTTAATAAAGTCGCCCGTGCCGAATGGGATACCCTGTTGTTCTTTTACGGCGTGGTTCTCTGTGTTGGCGGCCTTGGCTTCCTCGGTTACCTGAGCATGGCATCAGAAATCATGTACAACCAGTGGGGCGCAACCAGTGCCAATATCGCCGTCGGTGTACTATCCGCTATCGTCGATAACATTCCCGTGATGTTTGCAGTGCTCACCATGCAACCTGACATGTCGACTGGCCAGTGGTTACTGGTAACCATGACCGCCGGTGTCGGTGGCTCATTACTCTCTATCGGTTCTGCCGCTGGTGTCGCACTCATGGGCCAGGCCCGTGGCCAGTACACCTTCTTCTCGCATATGAAATGGGCACCGGCCATTGCGCTGGGTTATGCCGCCAGTATCGTCTGCCATATGTGGATAAACAGTAGTTATTTCTAAAGGTTGTTGCTACTGAAACCTAAAACGGCTGGCCCAGTGGGTCAGCCGTTTTTGATTTTACCTAATCAAATCCGGAAAGCTGTTTTCAATTAAAGCGATGATTTAACTGATATAAAAGAAAACACAAACTGCACAAATAAAAACCCGCTTTAGATTAATAGTTATACATACTTTTCAAGGTCTGATTTTAAATAAGCGAATAATCAAACCATCCATTTTAATTTGCGTTTTCTTTTGCTTTTAAAATTATTCCGACAACCAGTAAAAACGATAGGGTGGTATCACCAGCTGATCCTTGAACAGTGCTGGCATTTCACCTGAATAAAGATCCCGTATCGGTGCATTATGCATTGGCAGGGCATGGCTGACCGCCGTGAGATCCAGGTACTGCGGGTGGGCATCAAAATTGGCAACCACCAGCACGCCACTGGAAGGGCGCTGCAGGTTAAAACGTGAAAACACAAACAGGTGCGGGTTGTCGAGCTGGATTAATTCACGATTATTAAAATCAGCAAAGGCAGGAATTTCCTTGCGCACCGCAATCATTTTTTTCAGGGCATTAAAGATACGCTGCTCTACGCTACCCGATTGATGTCTTAGTTCGGCCCTGTCCCAGTCAAAGTTGGGACGATGCGCCCAGCGGCTGTCATGCGCCTTGTGTTCATCGTCCAGGTAACTACAGTCATTTAAGGTGCCTATTTCATCACCGTAATAGAGCAGCGGAATACCACCAAATGACATAATCAAACTGTGTAATAACAGGATATGATCAACGGAGTTATCAATATCTTCAACCTTGCCCGACTCAATCGCAGCCTGCAGTCCTACCAGTGATGCCAGTGAACCCGATATACGCGCATCGCCGGTTTTCTGGTTGTGGCCAAAGGGCAGGCCGCGTGCGATGGAATCTGCATAGACACCGGTATAGTAATCAATGAGAAATTTACGGTGTTCCGTGGGCTCATAACCCACGGCACGAATATCTGCATCATCGATACCCAGGCCAATATCATCGTGACAGCGCAGGTAATTAAGCCAGGTAGCACGCTCCAGTTTGTTGGGTATACTTTTTAGACCACGATACAACAGGCGCGCATTCTTGGTTGCCACCGCATCCCAGAGCAGTGCCATATAGGTTGCGTTATAGGCAATTTCACATTCCTTGGCATTGATCGCGTCTTCACCAAAATATTTGGTAATTTCAACCGGTGCCACTATGGCCTCGGCAATAAACAATACACCGGGTGCCGTGACCTGGCAGCAGTCTTTCAATAACTGCAGGATGAGGTGAGCCTCGCGTTCATTCTGGCAGGTACTGCCGATTTTTTTCCACAGGAAGGCAACCGCATCCAGTCGAATAATATCGGCACCCTGGTTGGACCAGAACAGGATGATATCCAGCATTTCAATAAAGACGGCGGGATTACTGTAATTCAAGTCCCACTGGAAATCATTGAATACGGTCATCACCCACTTGCCCATCTCTTCGTCCCAGGTAAAATTACCCGGCGAGGTTTCAGGGAAAATTTCCGGCATATTCTGCTCGAACATATCCGGTATTTCACGATTGGGAAAGGTGTAAAAATAATCCTGGCATTGTTTATCGCCCTGCCTTGCCCGCTGTGCCCACTCGTGTTCATTGGATGTATGGTTGACGACGACATCGAGGGTCAGCAGGATATTGCGTTTCTGGAGTTCACCGACCAGTGACTGTAAATCGGCAATATCGCCGATACGGTCATCGACCTGCCGAAAATTACTGACCGCGTAACCACCATCACTTTTGCCTTCAGGGCATTGAAGGATGGGCATGATATGGAGCATGTTCACACCCAGTTCCTGGAAATAATGCAGCCGGGATTCCAGCCCCTTTAGATTATCCGCAAAACCATCGGTATATAACGCCATGCCCACCCATTGCTGGCTGAGGAACCAGTTATGATCCTTTTCACGTTCGAGATCTATTTGCTTGAGGGTGTCAGAGCGTGAAATATATTGCCGTGCCATGGTTTCAACCAGGCGTTGTGCCTGCGCCTCGAAATCATCACGACCACCATAGAGAAAATAGAACAGGGAATAAATCGAATAGAAATTGGCACCCAGTCGCGTATAGAAACGTCGAATCTGCTGCTGTTTGATTTCCGGGTTCAGTCGCTCCAGAATATCATTGAGTAATGAGTGTGAAACCTGTTCGTACATGATTGCTCAGCTATCTATTATGTATTTCGTAAATGTATTGACCGGGGTAATTAATAAATGTCCTGCTATTGATTGTAGCACCTTGAACAGCAACATTGCCCTGCCTCTATTATTCATGGTCACCAGGATTTAGCCAGCCTACTGCCTCTGGCATGTAGTGGGCAACACCCTCGAGTATGCCTGCACTGTAATTACCATTCATACCAAAAAAATCGCCCCGTGCAATGTAAACGGTTTCAAGCTGGTGATTGAGTTTTGCATGTTGCATAACCTGCTGTCGCACATCATCCGTTGCATTAGCAACCAGTACGGATTGAACGGGGCTGGCCATTACGGCAATATCATTACCACTATCACCGGCAAAGACTGTTTGCTGTTGCGAAAAATCCAGCTGCCGCATCAGGAATTCAATAGCATGGCGCTTACCTGCGCTGGCAGGCAGTATATCCAGCAAGCCTGTATTTGCCAGTTCATCGACACTCCAGATAAAACTGGCCTGTATATTCGTGTGCTGCAAACGATCCTTCATTTTTTCCATTAGCTTATGGTGATCGGTATAAAGCGGCACGTAGTAACTGAGTTTATGTGTATTCTGCTTACTTAGCTCCTGCAGCCGCAAGCCATCAAGGCCCAAAAATAAATCCTGTAAATCAGCACGGCTCTTACCCTGCCAGTCCTGGCCGATCATCTCATCCCATTGCAGCACGTGATGCCATTCAGAATTATCCAGGCGGTACAGGCTCGAACCCACATCGGCAATGACATAATCGGGATCTGGTAATTGATAATTTGTTATGGCCTGCTGTACCCGCGCCTTATCACGCCCGGTAACAAACACCAGCACTACCCCTGGCTGGGACACCAGCCGGCTGAAACCCTCACGTGCCGCTGCTGATTCCGGCTGTGGCCCATTCGGCAATAAGGTTCTATCAAGATCTGTACACAATAATAAACGCATTATTCAACCGGCACCTGGCAGCTATTGAAAAAATCATAATGATCAATCGCTTCGAGTATGCCTGCCGCACCCGCCTGTTTTGCAAAATAGACACTGTCGAGATCGGTGAGATCGGATAACTCTTCATCGTGACGATTTGAAACCACAACCGCCAGCGTATTACCGCGCATCATATCTTCATCGGCACCCGAACCACCGGCGGTAAGTATATGCTCCAGCGGGATATCCCACTGGTGTGCATACCAGCGTAATGCAAAACCTTTTGATGCACGTATCGGTATAACATCGAGATACTGGCCAAACGAAAGAAAAACATTTACCGCCTGGTCATGCTGGTGCAATAAACGATTAATTTCTTCCAGCGAAGGGGCCTTTTCCGGATCGATGTAGTAACTGATTTTAAACAGGCTCTGCTCGTTTCTCGGCTGTAACTTGAGGCCCGGTAATTCGGCCAGTATGCGACGCACGGCCCTCGGGTTCCACATATAATTGATGTGTTCCTGCCATGCCGTATCACGCGTAAGATTGGGGGCATAATATATTTCAGTACCCAGGCTACTAATCAGCACATCAGGCTGGGGAATATTGTATTTCTTTAATTCCTTTAATACCGAATCCAGACGCCGACCGGTAGCAATTCCAAAAATTGAACATTTTCGATTTGCCTGTATGCAACTGATAAAGGGCGAAAGCATGGATGGCATACCCAGCAGGTTCTGGTCGAGATCACTAAAAATGGCACGATCATGGTAAAGCCAGGGCCGTCGCAGCATTTTCCGCCTGTCGGTGGTACGGCTCTGTACAATAATGGGTTTTATCTCGGTAATATATTTTTCAACATGTGCCTGCCACGAATAATGTTTATGCACGCCCTTGATGCCATGTCTGGAAAAGGTATTCCACAGGCTTTTTTCACGTATGATCTTGTAGAGTTTATCGGCCATGGCCTGCTTATCCAGGGGGTCTATAAGATAACCATTACGGCAGTTTTCAATAATGTCACGCGGCCCACCGTCCTCAGTAGCCAGGATAGGCAAACCACAGGCCGCCGCCTCTATCAGGGTAAGGCCAAAGGGCTCGGTCAATGCCGGATTAATAAAAACACCTTTTGATAAGACTGCGAGACGGTAGAGCGTAGAGACATCACCCGCTGAATGATGTTTTGGGTAGGCCACTTTTCCGTAAAGGTCATATAGATCAATCGTCATTAACAGCTCTGTTAAGACCTCCTGCGCACCCTCGTCCATATCCGAAATATCATCGCGATTACCGGCAACAATGACAAGATTTGCCAGCGCCTGCAAGGTCGATGATTCACCATAGGCCTGGATCAGCATACTAATATTTTTACGATGATCCGGGCGTGATATGGCGAGTATCATGGGCTTTTCAGGGTCTTTTACAAAACGTCCTACTTCTTTATATATTTCACTTTCACGTTCATCACCCGCAGGCGGATAAAAACTCAGTAGATCGGTACCCGGCGGGATAACACGCATGTGTTCTGGCTGATAAAAATCATACAGGCCATATTGCTCATCAATCTCCTGTTTTGTACTGGTAATAACCCGTTCAGCGGCACCCAGCGTTTCTTCTTCCGCATCGATACGGCGTGACATATTGTAACGCTCATCGATAGCAACCTGCTTTACACCCGATGCCAGTAAACGACGACGTTTAACCCTGCCCAGGGAGTGGCCAGTATGAATCAGGGGGATTTCGAGAAGGTGCGAGATGCGTGAGCCCACATAACCGGCATCGGCATAATGACTGTGTATGACATGGGGCAATTGTGGCTGCTCCCGGATGTAATTTAAGGCATTATCTGCAAAATTATCCAGGTGATCCCAGAGTTCTTCCTTGGGGAGGTATTGGAATCCGGCACATTCAAGCCGAATGATCTGTACATTATCCGAAACAGTTTCGATGACCTGGGCATAATTATTATCCAGCTGCTCATCATGCAGGCATTGCGTTAACAGGTCCACTCGTGCAACACCAGGATGCTCACCAAGTGCACGAGCCAGCTCGACCACATAACGGGTCTGCCCACCCGTATCCGCATCACAACCCAGCTCCAGATCATGCGCTCTTATCAATCCATGAACGCTGATTAAAAGGATATACAATTTTTCATCATTACTTAACACGGTGTGTTCCCTGATGAATTCAACAACAGGACAATATTATCCTGGTGCCAGATAGGTAATAATTTTTAAGATTAAGATCCACAAAATTAACCATTTCTTCCCTGTGATATTAAAAAAACCTGAATAAATATAACATACATTCAGGGCGCTATGTTTATCACGGCCTAATAACTGTATTGCGCAGCGGGATCGAGCCTTACACTCCCCAGTTTTACACCTAACGGCCCCCTCGGCACCATGATAGTCATTAGTCGATCATCACGCAGCAAAGTAATACCAACATACTCACCACGCACACCCTGTGTTGTAGCACGACTGAGATCACGCCATTCCAGTACTTTTTTATCGGCATAACTCATCACTATGTCACCCTCCTCTATACCATGCTGTTCTGCAGGCGAGGCACTCATCACTGACTGCACGACAACGCGATTATTCTGGCCGACGTTATAGAGATAGTTATCGTAGCTATCAACACCAATCTCTTTACGCAAAGATACAGCCTCGGCGGCAAGCTTACGGTACTCCTGGAAATAACGCGGTGTTTTTATGTAGTTCTCTCTAATTGCTCGATCACTGAGTTCGAGCAACTGGAATTCATACTGGTCCTGGCGCCTTATAATATCTTCGGCCAGGCTTTTCAGAACACCCGCTGCAACCAGGTTATCAACCGTCAGCTTTTCAACTGATTCGGCTTCATCAGATGCGGCTGCCTCATTATCTGGCGCCGTACCATGGGACGCTGACTGCTCAAGCTCTTTAAGACGCGCCTTGAGTTGCAGTATCTCGGCCTGGAGCGATTTTATATATTGATCATCAGGATTATTTTGTAGCAGATTCACATCATCAACAACGGCCACGGGAGGCGGCTCGCCACTGTTTATGACGGGCTGGGTATTGTCCTGCACACTGATAATGCCGAGAACGATGCCTGCAAGCAGGGCAATAACTAATTTAAAAAAACCGCTACTCATATATTAATCCGCTAGCCCAGATGCTCACCATATTAACCCAGGCGAAAAAATAAATCAGGCAGCTGGCAGGGTAAAATTAAAAGTTGAACCCTGCCCCTGCGGACTGTCTACCCAGATATCCTGCTCATGCAGTTCAATTATTTTTTTAACTATGGCCAGGCCCAGGCCCGCATGTTCGCTGCTTCTTTCCGGGGTATGCGCCTGGTGGAAGCGTTCAAATATCAATTCCTTCTGCTGATCGCTTATACCGGGCCCGGTGTCGCTAATAATAACCCTGACACTGTTCGCCTGGCTTAAATTCAGTTGAATACTGATTTTACCTTTCTCGGGCGTATAATAAATGGCATTGTTTATCAGGTTTTCAAGTACGCGCTCTATCAGTCCAATATCCGCCAGCACCATGGGATTGTCTTCATTACCATCAATTGTCATTTCAATATTTTTTGCATCCGAATACATCGCCAGCTTATTCACTACATCGTAAATAAGCTCCATGATTGAAAACACCTCACAATCCGGCGCATGCTCCCTGGCCTCTAGTTTGGCCAGCTCAAACAGCTGGTTAATCAGCTTATGCAGGCGCTGGGTCTGCTTAATGGCTATAGCCAGGTACTTGTCCTGCTCTTCACGATCCAGCTCTGATTTTTTGAGCAGGATGGTTTCAAGGTAACCCTGCAAAGACGCCAGTGGTGTACGCAGGTCATGGGAAATATTCGCCACCATATCACGACGTAATTTATCCTGGTATTTTAAGGCACGCCACTGTTCGGTAATACGCGCACTCATATTTTCAATATGGTGTTGCAGCTCAGCAATTTCATCGCCTGATGTAATGCCTGCGTTTGCATTAAAAATAACGGGGTCGTGGAAGTCACTGGAGGCAAATTTACTCACATTATGCTGCAACTCACGCAGCGGTAGTGTCAGCCGCTTGAAACTGAACAGCCCCATAAGCAAGCCGAGAAACAAACTCCCCGCCAGTACCGTGCCGGCAAGGGTAAATATATAATTTTGCGTCTGCTTCTCATAAGCCGCAATAAACTCCTCACCCTGGAGCACGACATACAGGTAACCCTGGGGATTTTGTTTATCGGGTATGATGGTGACTGAAAAAGGTTTTATACGATCATGTGATCTTGGGTCATCACCCAATAATGGAAATATTGCACTGCCGCCGAGAAAGGCACTGATCGGTTCAAGTGCAACGCTATTACGTTTTACCCTGCCCGGCTCTGCCGAGTAGGAAATGATGTTACCCTGCAAATCCAGGTAATAGATTTCGATACTCGGGTTAATTGACATATATTGCATGAAGGTCTGCTTCAACGCATCTTCGTCAATTTCACCATTGTGGACAATTTTTTTATCGGCCACCAGTTGGCTCGCCAGGTTCTGGTTTAGATCCTGCTGTGCGGACTGTGTGTATTTTTCTGTTATAAAATCGACGAACAAGGTATAAGAAAGACCAACCACCAATAAACTGATCACCAGCCCAATAGACAGTTTTGCATAGAGCGAATGCAATTTCATCATGGCCTGATCGCCTGTGAAATGAACTGGTAACCAACACCCCACACGGTTTTTATGTAACGCGGATTTTTTGGATCAGTTTCCAGCTTGCTCCTGAGGCGATTAATGTGCGAGTTGACAGTATGCTCAT
>JAOUMO010000123.1 GCA_029881425.1 Gammaproteobacteria bacterium | reverse complement strand
GCCTTCATGGGAATAACCCCAGACCTGGTCCAGTAACTGCATTCGATTGAATACCTGGCCGGGGTGTTGCGCAAAGTGCACCAGTAAATCAAATTCCTTTGCGGTAAGTTCCAGCACATCGCCTTCGCGTATAACCTCCCTGTTATCCTGGTTGATACTGAGATCGATAAAATCCAGCTTATTCTGTTTTTGCGTATCGGCCTGTAGCGCATCTACCCGTCGCAACAAGGCCTTTACCCTGGCCATTAGCTCCATAATACCGAAGGGTTTACTCAGGTAATCATCGGCACCCAGCTCAAGACCCAGGACCCGATCCATTTCGGAACCACGCGAGGTAAGCATTAATACAGGGGTGTATTTGGCATCCGAAGAACGCATTTTTTTACAGATTTCGAGGCCATCCATACCGGGCAACATAATATCCAGGATCAGCAGGTCATAGTCATGCTGCTGTAAGTCATCCCAGGCCTTGTTACCGTCGTATTGTGCGTGGACACTATGCCCCATATCCTGCAGGTGGAGTTTAATTAAATCGCTGATGTCCCTGTCATCTTCAACCACTAAAATAGTTTTTTTCATAAAGATTATTTTGCGCCTGAACAACGACCCCGTAACCAGTATAATTACGGGGTCGTGTTTTGAAAATTAAAGCCGTTTAATTTCTACTCGCATAACAGGCCCATCGAAACGATGGGATTCAGATAGCACTGAATCCATATGGCCATCCTGCTGGCTAACAACACCGCCATGATTTGTGACCTTCGATGTTACATCATTACGCTCAGGGTTATAACCTTCACCGCCATCGGCAGGACCCGGTATACTGCCTGCCAACTCAGTATTGGCCTCGGTACCTGCATCCAGTGCATAGCCATAAACCACCTGTGTGTGACCATGCCCCATGACATCAAGTTCCATCGCATTGATACCGCTAAAGGCATCATTGGTATTGATTAACATGGTTGCCAGTGTCAGCCGATCCTGTTCATCACTATCGGCCATTAACTGAAAGGTCATTGTTTCACCGGCAAACAACGGAGCCGCTGCATGATACTGTGGGCTATCCTGCTGCATCGCCAACAGGCCACTGGCATCACCACCCTCCGCCAGTTTTTCCAGTGCATCACTGGCGACCTCACCTGTTTGCCAGGCCTTAAATCCAGCGGCATGTAATACCCCGGCGACCGGTGAAAACGGCTGGTTGTGCGTGAGATTAGTGATGGTAATACTGTATTCTTTCATCTCATCACGATCATTACAGGCCGCCAGTGAAACCAGCAGTGCCACTATAGTAAGATATCGCATCACATACCCCCCTATTTCACTTCGATAATCAGGCGTGCCACGGGATTGATCCAGCGATGTACACGGCTATCCAGATCACTGATACCACCATTCACATCGGTATCACCCAGTACGCCACGATGTACATGCACGCCCTGGTTATTTTCTGACTGTGCGGCACCGCTTGCATTGCTGCCGTTGGCACCCAGTGGATCAGCCGGGATACCGGGGGCACCCGGGGCGCCGGCACCATTAATAATCTCATCATTCACTTCGGTGCCCGCGTCATAGCCGTTCAGGAAATATTCATAACGCCCGCGCTTCTTTGGAATAGACAGGCTATCAACACCAACAAAACCATCATTCGTTGGCAGGATCATCGCCACGATCGATAGCCGGTTATTGTCATGCCGCGTTGTCATCTCGAACTGTACCGTCTGTCCCGGCGCCATAAGACCCGCCGCAGGGTTTGACACCAGGTCCGCTGCCAGTGCCTGGAAATCAGTGGACAGGTACGAAATATCACCGCCCTCGGCCATCGCCTGTAAACTTGAAGAGGCCGCCTCACCCAGCTGATACATATGCTGTTGTGTCGCGTGTGCCGCAACCAGTACTGGCGTGAAGTGGTTGCCGTGACTGAGGTTGGTCAGGCTGATGCTGAGATCCTGGGCAAAGGATGTGCTAGAAAAAAGACCGGTTAATACCGCCGCAATTAATTTTGTTTTCATGGGTGTTCCTCTTTTATCAGTTAGGAGACACCAGTCTGGGATCTAATTATTGAGATAGAATCACGGGAATATCACAAAAAGATAACATTGAAATCTATTGATCGCGGGGTTAGCGAGCCCTATCCTGTGATCACCCTGTTTACTGCAAAGTATCAGGCCCGGCTTAAAAAATGTAGTATACAATTTATCATCACATAAAACTCACAGCTCACCACCATGCGATTTATAACCTTTATAACTGTTTTTCTTATCGTAATGGCTGCATTAAATTTTTACATCTACAGCCGCTTCCTGAAAAAACTCAGCCCGGCATTCAGTCGTTACGCCGCCGTTATTCCTATAGTATTAATGATTGGCAACCTGTTTTTTATGCTGGACATTGTGACCGGCTTTATTCCCGACTCGCCGGCACTTTATATAGTGACCAGTAGTTTTGTTGGTATTACCTTTATCCTGTTCGTGGTTGCTGTCGTTTATGACCTGAGTATTACGGTCTCCAGCAAGGTGCCGTTTGATATGGAGCGCCGTAAGACTATCAAGATTATTTTTGATGTCACCATGTTAATTGCGGCCCTATCCTACCTGCTGCGTGGTTTATCGCAGGGGCTCAAATCACCGATGGTCAACCCGGTTTCTATCAAACTGGATCAGTTCCCGATTGATCGCTACAGCATTGTCCAGCTCACCGATGTCCATATTGGCCGCACCATAAGACGTGATTACATCGAAGGACTGGTGGTACAAACCAACCAGCTTGCCCCTGACCTGGTGGTGATTACCGGTGACCTGGTGGATCTACCGATCGAGAAGATCAAGCAGGATTTATTGCCGCTGGCTGAACTGGATGCCCCCTGTTATTTTATTCTCGGTAATCATGAATATTTTCACGGACCCGAAGCCATACTCGATTTTTTACGCCTACTGGGCATCAGGCCGCTACTCAATGACTGCGTGACCATTGACCATGCACAGGGGCGCTTTAACCTGCTGGGTATTAATGATCAGGTCGGTGCACGCCTGGGCATGCTGGCTGCCGATATTCCCCGTGCCTATGCCAGGGTCGATCCTGCACTACCCACCATCGTGCTTGCACACCAGCCGAAAACCATACTGCAGCTGGATAATTATCCCTGCGACCTGATGCTCAGCGGCCATACCCACGGTGGCCAGATTTTCCCCTTTGGCCTGCTGGTGATGATGGACCAACCCTACCTTGCCGGACTCTATCGACACGCTCCGGACAAGCAGATTTTTGTCAGCCGAGGCACGGGCTATTGGGGGCCACCGATTCGACTGCTCTCACCCAGTGAAATCAGCCATATTGTGCTGCAACCGGCATAGCCTGCGAAACACCACAAAAAGCCTTTAATAACAATAGATTACACGCCTGCCCGATTACTATTCCCGGACAGCCTTGACGATCACCGATAGACACAGGCTAAGCCCCTTGAATTGACAGGAAAAAAGGCTTGCGTTTTGAGATTTTCATCATACAATGCGCGGCTTCTTCCCTAACGATTAGAGGATTTATGTTTACTTAGCCCAGGCGTCTCCCTCAGCGGTATGGCGCGCAAGCATTTTTTTTATCGCCGTATGGCTCAACTGAGAGGATAATGATGGGTAATTCATCTACCAATCACTTTGTTGATGTGGACACAAATATTGCAACGCCAGAAACTAACAACGTTGTTCAGTGGCCCACACACAACCAATTCGATGACCAGAACGATACACGACTGGATCATTTCGTCCGACGCAATGGTATTGTTTTTGCGGGTACACACTTAATCTTCGACTTCTGGGGTGCAACCCGACTGGACGATCTTCAGCTCATGGAACAGGCACTGCGTGATAGCGTTAAGGTTGCCGGCGCCACCCTGCTGCACATCCACCTGCACCACTTTACACCAAATGGTGGCATTTCCGGTGTTGCGGTACTGGCCGAATCCCATATTAGTGTTCATACCTGGCCCGAAATCGGCTATGCTGCGTTTGATGTATTCATGTGTGGTGATGCTGTGCCTGAAAAGACACTGGGCGTTTTACGCGAAGCATTTAATCCAACACAGACGAATGTCACCGAACACTTACGCGGGATGATGGATAAAGAGCATGTCTAAAATTTGGTCCGAAACACTGTACGATGCCTATGGCCAGTCGTTTGCAATCGACAAGGTCTATTTTGAATCAAAAACAGAACACCAGCATTTGATGATCTTTCACAACGCCATGTTTGGCCGCGTGATGGTGCTGGATGGCATCGTACAGACGACCGAAAAAGATGAGTTCATCTATCACGAAATGCTCACCCATACACCGATACTGGCCCATGGCAATGCCAAACGGGTGCTGATTATCGGTGGTGGTGACGGCGGTATCCTGCGTGAAGTCTGTAAACATACCAGTATCGAGCACGTGACCCAGGTCGAAATCGACCAGGCCGTTATCGATATGGCCAAAGAGTACCTGCCGAAACACAGTAACGGTGCTTTTGATGATCCACGTGCCAATATCATCATCGATGACGGTATCAAGTTCGTTACCGAAACCGATGAAAAATTCGATATTATCATTTCGGATTCAACCGACCCGATCGGTCCCGGCGAAGTCCTCTTCACTTCGACCTTTTATGACGGCTGCAAACGCTGCCTGAATAAAGATGGCATCCTGGTCACCCAGAACGGCGTGGCCTTCATGCAACCGGATGAAGTCGTCACCACATCGAAGCGTCTCGCGCCGCTGTTCAGTGACACCTGCTTCTATGGCGCTGCAGTGCCAACCTATATCGGTGGCATCATGACCTTTGCCTGGGCGACTAATAACATCCAGTGCCGGATGCAGGATGTTACCGCTATTCGTCAGCGTTATTCCGCAGCAAATATCACGACCCGTTATTATAATCCTGACATACACATAGCAGCCTTTGCCCTGCCCCAGTATGTAATCGATGCCATTAACGAGTAGAGCATGACCGCGTTCCTCAAAGATATTGAAATCCAGCAACTGGCCGAGCAGCACGGTGCGCCCCTGCTGGTGCTCGATTGTGCCCGTTTACAGCAACAGTATGATGACCTGCAGGCCGCCCTGCCCGGCGTGGAATTTTTCTATGCGGTCAAGGCCCTGCCCAATGATGCGGTGATTAACACCCTGAAACAGCTGGGTGCCGGCTTTGACATCGCCAGCAGCGGTGAAATTGACCAGGTGCACAGGCAACAGATCAATCCACGACGCACCATCCACACCCATCCCATCAAAAAGGATCGTGACATCCGTGATGCACTGCGTTTTGGCTGCACTACCTTTGTCGTAGATAATATCGACGAGCTGAAAAAATTCCGCAAATACCGCCACCGTGTTGGCCTGCTGTTACGCGTCAGCTTCCGCAGCGAAACCGCGGTAGTGGATTTATCACGTAAATTTGGCTGCAACCCTGATGAAGCACTGCAACTGATTCAACGTGCGCAGCAAATGGGTATACATGTTAAGGGGCTGTCGTTCCACGTCGGCTCACAGAGCAGCAGTGCGGATGCCCACGTGCATGCCATCGAGCAATGCATGCGTATCATGCTGCAGAGCGAGGTCCCGCTGAGTACGCTGGATATAGGCGGCGGCTTCCCTGCCAATTACGACGGCAAAACACAGGACATCAATGACTTCTGTGCCCCGATCCGTGAGGCCTTAAGCAAAATTCCGGCGGACATCAACATCATCGCCGAACCTGGCCGCTTCCTGGTGGCGCCTGCGGTGATGTCGATCAGTTCTGTGATGGGTAAAGCCGTGCGCGCCGGCACCACCTGGTACTACCTGGATGATGGCGTCTACGGCTCCTACAGCGGCCGCATTTTTGACCATGCAACCTACCCCATCCGTACCCTGAAAACCGGTGAAACTCGATCCTGCGTACTCGCTGGTCCAACCTGTGACAGTATCGATGTGATTGCCGAAGACATCCAGCTGCCGGAACTGGAGATTGGTGACCTGGTGATTGGTGAAATGATGGGCGCCTACACGGCAGCCACAGCCACCGACTTCAACTCACTGGCACGGGCAAAGGTACTGGTGCTCAATGAACCGGGACAGGATACGCTCACCCCGGCACTACAGGAAAGCCTCTTCCCACAGCCCCCCGAGCTGGTACCGGCCACACTCAATACCCACTAACCTGGAAGCCCGGCGAAGTGCCTGCGGTTAGACGCACTTCACCGGGTGGCTTGATCTATCAATTGCGATAAATCCTGTCACCTGGTCTGTCTCAAAATATATACATTCATTTTTAACCTATAGCCGCTGGCGACCCAAAGCAGCCTCTCGTAGTATTGGCTTGAATTAGCCGCTGTTAGCCAGAAGATGAACATCGCCCATTCACGATAATTATCTTAATAATCCTCTAAAGCAGAATTTCAGATTCTGTCGAACAAACTTACACTTCATCTATGCCCCACTCGGGGGATGTGCTCTTTAACTTCTTGTATATAATACAGAAAAATTCGACGGCATAAATTTTGCCTATGTAGTTACCAACTGAACGAATTAAATAAATGTGTAAAGGAAACTGACAATGAAGTTATGGAATTTAGTGTTTCTAGCAACAGCCATAATATATTCTACAAATACCTTTGCAGCCTCAACCATTTGGGATTATTCAAATGGTGTTGCTTATGATCGGACAAATGACTGGGCAGGGTTTAACGCACTTCAAGGCGATATACAGCATATAGATAATGGCGTTGCAGGTGGCAGCTTTGGTTTATGGGGGGCTGATTCTAATACATTAACAAACTACCAGGGGTCATACAGCCATACTTTTGATGGAACGATCGCTGATATATCAGGTTACAACTATGATCGTGCTTTCGTCACATTAACAAACGGTGAAATCTGG
>JAOUMO010000034.1 GCA_029881425.1 Gammaproteobacteria bacterium | reverse complement strand
ACAGACAAAGTTTATTCTCAAGGAGCTGGGTAAGGCAGGCATAGTCAATTATGACGCTGTATCCAGTGGCACTGAAGCACTGGAAAAAATGCAGATAATGAAACCGGACCTGGTCATCAGTTCCATGCATTTTGCCGATATGACCGGGTCGGACCTGATCCACAAAATGCGCGATGACGAGCGACTCGAATCAGTAGCCTTTATGCTGGTCTCCAGTGAAACCGGTTTTGAATATATCGATGCGGTAAAACAGGCGGGTGTCAGTGCTATTCTGCCCAAGCCCTTTAGTTATTTTCAGCTCAAGCGCGCCCTGTTTAATACCCTGGATATGCTCAATCCCGATGCACTGACATTCGATGATTTTAGTCCGGAAGAGCTGCGCGTACTGGTGGTGGATGACAGTAAGATGGCACGCAACCATATCAAGCGTGTATTGAATGGGCTAGGTATCGAGCATATAACTGAAGCAGACGATGGTGCTAATGCAGTGCCCTTGCTCGATAGTAGCTTTTTTGATTTTGTCGTCACCGATTACAATATGCCACAGATGGATGGCAAGGCATTGATAGAGTACATTCGTAATAAAAGTAGTCAGCGCTCGATGCCGGTGTTAATGGTCACCTCGGAAGGTAATGAAGGCAACCTTGCCGCTGTTGAGCAGGCGGGCGTCTCCGGTATCTGTGACAAGCCCTTTGAAACCGATACCGTGCGCGAGATTATTCGTTCTATCATGACAGAGGTTGAATAAGGCCCTGTCATTTTCATAGTCCTCATAGGGTATTTCATTACGCGGTCATTCACTTTACCATCTGATGCAATTAAGACATCGATAATGATTTATGCTCAAACACATTAAACATTCTGGTAAGTGGTTACTCTCCCACAAAGACTGGACGGCGCATCTAACCTTTGCCATCGGTGCCGTCGTGCTTGGCCTGGTGGCTACCTTTATGGCGGTTTCCAGTGAATGGGCCAACCATGTGTTTCATTCGATGGTAGCGTATTCGCCCTATTTGCCCTTCATAATTTCGCCACTGGGTTTGATCCTGGTGGTCTGGTTGACACGAAAATATTTTCCCGGTTCTGAAGGTAGTGGTATTCCCCAGGTGATGGCATCACTGGAAATGGATCATGAGAAAGAGCGGGGTGTTTTATTATCCCTGCGTATTGCCTTTGGCAAGGTGCTGTTGTGTGTTATTGGTTTGTTAAGTGGTGCCTCGATCGGTCGAGAAGGCCCCACCGTACACGTGGGTGCCGCTATCATGTTCTCGCTGCGCCGCTTCGTGCGTTTTCGTATCTATGATATGGAGCGCGTGTTGATCATTGCCGGTGGTGGTGCCGGTGTTGCTGCGGCATTCAATACACCGCTTGCGGGTATCGTGTTTGCGATTGAAGAACTGAGTCGTTCATTTGAAGTACGAACCCGGGGATTGATGTTAACCGCCGTCATGGTTGCCGCGATTACCGCGATAGCCATTATCGGTGACTACACCTATTTCGGTTCAAGCTCGGCCACGATCGAGATAGGCCAGGCCCTGGTCCCTATCCTGGTGTGCGGTATCATCTGTGGCCTGCTGGGTGGTTTGTTCAGTTTGGTATTAATACACGGCAGTCGTTGGGTGGCACCCTATAGAAACAATAAACCCTTTTTGATCGCGGGACTATGTGGCTTAAGTATCGCCATCATTGGTTATTATTCAGGTCACGTGACTTACGGTACCGGCTACCAGGAGGCCACCTCACTGGTGACCGGCACCAGTGATATGGCGCATGATTATGCCTATCTGAAATTGCTTGCGACGGTCGTATCCTATCTAAGCGGTATCCCCGGTGGTATTTTTGCACCCTCGCTGGCAACCGGTGCTGGCCTGGGTGCACACCTTGCCGAGTGGCTAACTGCTTATCCCTATGGTGTGCTGGTACTGCTGGGTATGGTGGGTTACTTTGCAGGCGTGGTGCAGGCACCGATTACGGCGTTTGTGATTGTGATGGAAATGACCGACCAGCATGAAATGATTTTGCCGATGATGTTGACGGCATTTATTGCTACAGGCATTTCGAAATCTATTTGTGTGACCCCAATTTATAGTACTTTGGCGGATAATTTTTTGCCGGAGCATAAGAAGTTACATCAATAGGGTGTGTTGGTAATTTTTTTTAAAAGAATAAGATTCAGTGTAGTAAGGCAGTGTATATATTGTTTATATGATTTGTTTCTTTTGAGGTGCTTTTTCGCCCGCTGGCGAAACACCAAGTAAAAAAGAATAAAACCAGTAAATATCTTGAAATAAAGTTATTAAAAGCATGCGCCATTTTTATATGTGTTACGTAAAACACATATTGAAGAATTGAATTAATGCAATTGTCATCAATCACCGCCAGCTGATTTATAAGGCGAAGACTCCATCAATTCCTCTCCATAACGCTGCATCATCAACGCCTCCTTCTGCAAATGATCGCCAATAATCCCCCTGAATCCCTCATGCGCAACCCAGTGCGATGACCAGGTCTTCACCGGCAAAAATCCCCGTGCAATTTTGTGTTCGCCCTGGGCGCCGGGTTCAAAAAACGCCAGTTGATTGGCAATGCAGTATTCTATGCCCGCGTAATAACAGACTTCAAAATGCAGGCTGTCATAGTCTTCATAACAGCCCCAGTGGCGTCCATAGAGCGTGTGCTTGCCCTTGATGCAAATTGCCGCAGCCACCATTCTGTTGTCCTGGTGGGCGATGATGGCGAGCAGTTTATGGGCGATGGCCTTGAAGAAACTCAGCGTTAATGTCGCGGTGCCGTGTTTTTTCATGAAGGTGATTTTATAAAAGTTGTACAGCTGTTGCCATTGCTCACCTGTCAGTTCTTCACCATTCAGAGTTTTTATTTCTATATTACTTTGCTGGACAATGCGGCGTTCACGTTTAATGTTTTTACGTTTTTTGGAACTCAGCCGGGATAAGAAGTCATCGAAATTTTTGTACTGGTGATTTTGCCAGTGGAACTGGAAATCAAAACGCTGTAATAAATTCGACTGTTGTATAAGCGCCTGTTCTTCAGCGGCCGGGAACAACCAGTGTACACTGGTCAGCCCCATTTGCTTTGCTGTGTCGATGGCGTAATTGATTAATGCCTGTGCGACAGCCTCGTTACCGGCTGTGAGCAGGCGTGGGCCCGTAGCGGGGGTGAAGGGTATGGCGATCACCAGTTTCGGATAATAGTCGAGACCGGCTCGCTGGTAGGCCTCGGCCCATGCCCAGTCAAATACAAATTCACCATAGGAGTTGGTTTTGATATAGGCGGGTGCGGCACCGATCAGTTGATCGTCATCGGACCAGGCGAGGAGATACAGGGGATACCAGCCATAGGGCCGGAGGCAGTCACCGGTTTCCAGTGCCAGTAGAAAATCATGTTGTACAAATGGATTGCTGTCACCGGCCAGTGTATTCCACTGGCCTGCGGTAATATCTTTGAGCGACTCAGAGGTGGTGAGTTTCATTTTAGGGGCCTGCTGCCGACTGGATTCTCCAGTCGGCAATAGACGGTTTACTTATTCCTGTTCATCCAGGTATTTTTCTACATCCAGTGCCGCCATGCAGCCGGCACCGGCAGAGGTAATGGCCTGTTTGTAAATCTGGTCACAGACATCACCAGCAGCAAATACGCCGGGTACACTGGTGGCCGTGGCATTACCCTTACTGCCCGAGTTTACCTTGATATAGCCATGATCCAGTTCAAGCTGGCCTTCAAAAATACTCGTGTTGGGCGAGTGACCAATGGCAATGAAGACGCCGGTGAGATCAAGATCTTTGGTGCTACCGTCTTCGGTGCTCTTGATACGGATACCGGTAACACCGGTTTTGTCACCGAGGACTTCGTCCAGTGTGCTGTTCCATTCGATGCTGACATTGCCGTTGGCGGCGCGATCCTTGAGGCGATCGGCAAGAATTTTTTCTGAACGGAAGCTGTCGCGACGATGCACCACGGTGACGTGTTCTGCAATATTGGCGAGGTAGAGTGCTTCTTCCACTGCGGTGTTACCGCCGCCAATCACGGCTACCTTCTGGCCGCGATAGAAGAATCCATCACAGGTTGCACAGGCAGACACACCTTTGCCCTTGAAGGCCTCTTCCGATTCCAGTCCCAGGTACATGGCACTGGCACCCGTGGCAATGATCAGTGCATCACAGGTGTATTCACTGGAGTCACCGATGAGGCGGAAAGGGCGGGTTTCCAGTTTGGCGGTGTGGATGTGGTCAAAGATAATTTCGGTACCAAAACGCTCCGCATGTTTCTTCATGCGTTCCATCAGTTCAGGACCCTGTACGCCCGCATCATCACCGGGCCAGTTATCCACTTCGGTCGTAGTGGTCAGCTGACCGCCCATTTCCATGCCGGTCACCAGTACCGGTTGCAGGTTGGCACGGGCAGCATAGACTGCAGCGGAATAGCCGGCAGGGCCTGAGCCCAGAATTAATAATCGGCAATGTTTGGTGTCACTCATGTTGAAACTCTCCTGGAATCATCTATGCAAATCAATATTGGCGCTATCTTAGCAAAATTGTCGGCGGGATAGGCATTCAAATTGAATGGCAATTGTATTTCATTGTCGTACACTCAATATAAATAATAAAATAATAAGAAATGACCTATGAAAATTGGTATTCCAAAAGAAATTAAAATTCTCGAAGGCCGAGTCGGCCTGACACCTGCAGCTTGCGCTACCCTGGTAGATAAGGGGCATGAGGTTTTTCTCCAGGCCGGTGCTGGCGAACTCAGTGGCTACCCTGATGCCGAGTATCAACAGCTCGGCGTAAAGATTGTGGCCAGTGCCGAGGTGCTTTACGGTGTTGCTGAATTGATTGTTAAAGTCAAAGAGCCCCTCGCCGGTGACCTGGCCTGTTTACGTTCGGACCACCTGTTATTCTGTTACCTGCACCTTGCGGCGAATGCTGAGCTGGCACGGCAGCTATGTGATGTGGGCCTGACCGCGGTTGCCTTTGAGACCGTGACGGATGCACAGGGTCGCTTGCCCCTGCTGGCACCGATGAGTGAAATTGCCGGCAAACTCTCGATTCAGATTGGTACGCACCTGCTGCACCAGCCACAGGGTGGGCGGGGTGTCTTACTGGGTGGTGCCGGTCTGTCTGAACCGGGCAGGGTGGTGGTGCTGGGTGCCGGTCATGCCGGTGGCGCCGCAGTAAAACTGGCCAGTTGCAGTGGTGCCGAGGTGATCGTGTTTGAGAGGAATCCCCAGCGCCTGCTTGAGATGGCCCGGCTGGCAGATAACATCACGGCCTTGAACCCGGACGAATACTCGGTCAGTGACTATCTGCCGCAAACAGATTTGCTGGTGGGGGCGGTCTTGTTACCTGGCCTGCACGCGCCGAGGATAGTGAGTGAAGACGAGGTAAAAACCATGCCGTCGGGTAGTGTCATCGTGGATATTTCCGTGGATCAGGGCGGCTGTATCGAGACCATTCGTGCCACCGATTACAAACATCCGACCTATCGATTACATGATGTGCTGCACTTTGGTGTCACCAATATGCCCGGTGCCGTACCGCGCACCGCATCCCAGGCGTTGACTGCGGCTATTTTGCCCTATATTGAGCGATTAACCGTCGCTGGCTGGGATCAGCAGGCCGATTTACGTGACGGTATTAATATTCGAGCCGGAAAAATTGATAATCCTCTCATACAACAGGCACTGCAATGATCTATTGTGGGTTATAATACGGCCACTTATTATAAAAATGCTTAAGGATCAATGAATTGGCTCAGGCTCGCCGAACTAAAGAATCCACAGCTTTATCCGGTTTAACCATCCATATCGGTCGCGGTATCAGAGAGGCAGCCCTCTTTGTGTTGCTGGCGCTCGCCCTGTTTTTACTGGCCGCACTGGTTACCTACAGTGTCAATGACCCCGGCTGGTCCCATACCGGTCCCCGTGACGTGATCCAGAATGCAACCGGTGTTGTCGGCGCCTGGTTTTCTGATGTGCTGTTTTATGTCTTTGGTTACCTCGCTTACCTGTTTCCGGTGATGATCGCCTACAGCGGCTGGCTGGTGCTGCGCGGGCGCAAGGGTGATGGTGAAATTGATTTCCATATTCTCGGTATTCGCTGGCTGGGCTTTTTCCTTACACTGGCGACAGGCTGCGCCCTGGTTAGCCTGCATTTTGTAGTCAGTCACGATATCCTGCCACTGGATGGTGGCGGTATCCTCGGCCGCTGGCTGGGCGACGGCCTGGCCTCTGGTCTCGGTTTACTGGGCTCCACGCTATTCTTCCTGGCCCTGTTCCTCGCCGGGATTACCCTGTTTTCGGGGCTCTCGTGGCTGGGCGTGATGGACCTGACCGGTTCCGGCCTGCTCTGGGTCTACGAATGGATCGCTGCCAGGATCCAGCGCAGTATTGAATACCGGCAGGAAATCAGGGAAGGTGAACAGGCCAAGCAGAAACGCGTTGAAGTCATCAAGGCCGATATAGAGAAAAAAGAACAGCGCAAAAAACCGGTACGCATCGAGCCGGTGATCAAGAAAGTCGAGCTGAGTGATCGGCATAACAAGGAACAGCAAATTGCGCTGTTTGATGATGTCTCTACAGAAACCGAACTGCCACCACTGCGCCTGCTTGACGATGCCATCAGGACCGACAAGGGCCTGTCCGCTGAGGCGCTGGAGGCAGTATCACGCCTGGTCGAACTGAAGCTTGCTGATTTTAATATCGAAGTCGAGGTGGTGGCCGTGCACCCCGGCCCGGTGATTACCCGTTTTGAGTTGCAGCTGGCACCGGGCATCAAGGCCAGCAAGATTACCGCCCTTTCAAAGGACCTGGCGCGTTCACTATCGGTTGTCAGTGTGCGTGTGGTCGAGGTTATTCCGGGTAAAACCGTGGTCGGCCTGGAGATTCCCAATGAACACCGCGAAATTGTGACCCTGAGTGAGATTCTCAAATCCAAGGACTACGATAAAACCTCATCGCCCTTAACGGTGGCGCTGGGCAAGGACATTTCAGGCCACCCAGTGGTGGCCGACCTGGCCAAAATGCCGCACCTGCTGGTCGCGGGTACCACCGGTTCCGGTAAGTCCGTCGGCATTAACTCGATGCTGGTGAGCCTGTTGTACAAGAGTACACCAGAGGATGTGCGCCTGATCCTGATCGACCCCAAGATGCTGGAGTTGAATGTCTATGATGATATTCCGCACCTGTTGACGCCGGTGGTCACCGACATGAGTGAGGCCGCCAATGCACTGCGCTGGGGTGTCGGCGAAATGGAAAACCGTTATCGCCTGATGTCAGCACTGGGGGTGCGTAATATCATCGGCTACAACCGCAAGGTGAAAGAAGCCATCGATGCCGGTGAGCCCATCAAGGACCCGTTATTTACCCGTGAAGAGTTTATGGGTGAGGACCAGGAAGTGCCCACCTTAAAACCCTTGCCCTACATCGTCATTATCGTCGATGAATTTGCCGACCTGATCATGGTTGTCGGTAAAAAAATTGAAGAGCTGATTGCACGCCTGGCGCAGAAGGCGCGCGCCTCGGGTATCCACCTGATCCTTGCTACCCAGCGTCCCTCGGTGGATGTTATTACCGGCCTGATCAAATCCAATATCCCCAGTCGTGTTGCCTTCCAGGTATCGTCCAAGGTTGATTCGCGCACCATCCTCGACCAGATGGGTGCGGAGCAGTTACTCGGCCATGGTGACATGCTGTATTTAACCGCCGGTAGCGGTATCCCCGAGCGTGTGCATGGCGCCTTTGTGGATGACCATGAAGTGCATAAAGTGGTCGCGCATTTAAAGAAACAGGGGCGGCCCAATTATATTGAGAACCTGATTCACGACAACAGTGATACGGTGTTCCTGCCCGGTGAACAGCCTGCAGCCAGTGGTGGGGCTGACACGGATGCACTGTATGATGAGGCAGTAAAAATCGTCACCGAATCTCGCAAGGCCTCTATTTCCTATGTGCAGCGTCGACTCAAGATTGGATATAATCGTTCGGCACGCATGATCGAGGAAATGGAGGCCTCGGGCGTTGTTAGCCCCATGCAGTCCAATGGCCAGCGAGAAGTCATTGCGCCACCCCCTCCTGAATATTAAGTACCCAATCCCATGAATTTTATTAAACGTTTTATATTGCTATTTTTTATCCTGCTGCCGGTGGCATCTGCGGGTGAGGCTGTCGATGTGCTGGATAGCTTCCTGAAAAATACCCGTAGTATCCAGTGTAAATTCCAGCAGAAACTACTGGATCAAAATGGCATTTTATTGCAACAGTCTGCGGGTGATTTTTATTTGCATCGTCCCGGCCGCTTTGTCTGGGATTACACCCTGCCTTATCCACAGAAAATCGTATCCAATGGCAAAAAGATATGGATTTATGACTCAGAGCTGGAACAGGTATCGGTAAAAAAATATGACCAGGTATTAAGCGGTGCGCCAGTCATGTTGCTCGATCAGTATAAAAACCTGAATGAAGATTTCCTGGTGCAGGAGCTGGGCTTGCGCGCTGGCCAGTACTGGGTAAAGCTAACGCCCAAACAGGCCGGGGACTTTAAGGAAATACAGGTGGGCATGAAAAATAAATTGCTCAGGACCATGAAGTTGATGGATAGCTTTGAGCAAATGACTGAAATTGAATTTGATCACATGCAGGTAAATATTAACCTGAACAGTTCTCTGTTTAAATTTATTACCCCTGAAGGCACCGACGTCATGGGTGACTTTTAAGTCACTTTCAATTATGCAAAATGAATCGGCAGAACAGCAGTTGCGCCCCCTGGCTGATCGCATGCGACCAGCCAGCCTTGAAGAATATATCGGACAGTCACACATCCTTGCTGATGAAAAACCATTAACTCGCGCTATTATTTCGGGTCGCCTGCACTCGATGATTTTCTGGGGGCCGCCGGGCACCGGTAAAACCACGCTGGCCCGCCTGATCGCCAATTATTCACAGGCACAGTTTTTAAGTATCTCTGCGGTACTCTCCGGCGTTAAGGAAATTCGCGCAGCGATAGAAAAGGCGCAGCAGTATTCACAGGTTTACCAGAAGCCATCAATCCTGTTTGTGGATGAAGTGCATCGCTTTAACAAATCGCAGCAGGATGCCTTCTTGCCCTATGTAGAAGATGGCACGGTTTGTTTTATTGGCGCCACCACTGAAAATCCCTCGTTTGAATTAAACAATGCATTATTGTCGCGCTGTAAAACCTATGTGCTTAAGAGCATTAATAGTGAAGATATTGCGTTGTTACTCAGGCGTGCACTGGATGATAAGCAGCGTGGATTAGGTCAGGAGGCAATCACTATTGATGATGATGCACTGGCCCTGCTGTCGAATGTGGCCGATGGTGATGCACGCCGTGCCTTGAATTTTCTTGAAATCGCCGCAGAGCTTGTCGACGATAAGGATAAAGTCATTACCCCTGAGATTGTTGAAAGCGTCTCGGCACAAACACTGCGACGCTTCGATAAGGGTGGCGATTATTTTTATGACCAGATTTCAGCGATGCACAAATCCGTGCGCGGCAGTAATCCGGATGCCGCCCTTTACTGGATGTGCCGTATGCTTGATGGTGGCTGTGATCCCCTCTATGTGGCGCGTCGTATCGTGCGGATCGCATCGGAAGATATAGGCAATGCCGATCCACGCGGCTTGCAGCTGGCACTGAATGCCTGGCAGACCTATGAACGGCTCGGCAGCCCGGAAGGTGAGCTGGCTTTGGGCCAGGCGATTATTTACCTGGCCTCTGCACCAAAGAGCAATGCCGTGTATATGGCCTATAAAGCCGCGATGCAGGCAGCGAGTCAAAGTGGCACCATGGAGGTGCCAATGCATATCCGTAATGCGCCGACGCGTTTAATGGATGAGCTGGGACATGGCAAGGGTTATCGCTATGCCCATGATGAAGAGGATGCCTTTGCGGCAGGTGAGACCTATTTCCCTGAGGCCATGGGTGAGCAGGTTTTTTACCAGCCAGTGGCGCGTGGGCTGGAAATAAAAATTGCCGAAAAACTTGATGGCTTACGTGCAAAGAATCGGCAGCATAAAAAATAACTCAGGATGATATGCTTTGCTTCAGTGCCAGTACAATCTGGTTTCTCAGGGTTTTTACCGTATTCAGGCGGTTGTCATTAGCCAGCGATATTTTCGTGACATTGTCGATATATAAAATACCTATGGGAATATTTTTGATAATGATCGGGTAGACCATCAAAGATTTTTTTGCATATTTGTCCAGATACCAGCCAGGCAGTATGCCCTTGTTTTCATCACTATGTACCTCTTCGATAATAATGTCTTCGTGTTCTTTAAGTGCCTTGTTGAAAATATCTTTATCACTGCCCAGCGGGATACTGAGTCGATTGATTATGGCCTCGGCATCGGGTCCGAAACCATAGCGTGCATCTATGGCTGTTCTTGATTTATTAATAAAACAGAACATGACGCGTGTAAAACCAAAGCCTGAATAGATAGTTTCCATGATCATGACCAGGATATTATTAAAGGGCGTACCATCCAGTATGGCCTCGGTAATTTCCTGTATAGCATTAAGAATATTTTCCTGGCGTGCCAGTTGTTCAGATGCCTCCTGTGAGCTTGTCTGTATTGCAGATTCATCGGTGATTTCTTTTAGTTCTTCAGATTTTTTCGATGACCATTTACCTGCGCTATTGAACAGGTTGCTTTTTTTCAGGTCGAGATTAACCAGTTTCGCATATTTCGACATTTCATCCATGGCTTCGCCGATAATGTCTTCCATCTGCCCCCTTGATATTGACAGGGTGCTACTAAAACGGGATGCAATCCCTTCAAAGGCCTGGTTCTTTTCTGTTGCTGGTGTTGATGTTATCAGCTGGCAGTACTCATTGGAAAAGCCGGACATTTGCTTGATGAGATCAATCTTGCTAATGGGTTTTTTCAGTTCACCGGGCGGCAGGCTGTGCATGCTCTCGATAATTTCATGGGGTAGCTGCCAGGATTCACCCACGGCAATACCAATTTCCTCGAAGGTCACACCGAGCACAGATTGTGCTGCATGTTCTTCTTTCATGTTTTTGTTTTTTACATGATCAAGAATCATCTCGACTTCATCGGGGAAATAATAAATGGCCAGCATCTTACCCATGTTATGGAACATCGAGCAGACATAGGCCTCTTCAGAGTCCTTGATTTTAAGTTTCCGCGATAAGCCATTTGCAATACTGCCACTCATTAAGGATGTGATACAGGCCTCCTTTAATGTGCTTGCCTGGTTTTTGTCCTTGAGGTGGTCGAGTAACATTAAGCCCAGGGCAGCATTGCGCACTTCCGAGAATCCCAGGATAACAACGGCACGTGAAATGGTGCTTATCTTGCCGCCATACTGGCCATACAGTGGCGAGTTAACCAGGCGCAATAGTTTAGTTGATAATGAGTAATCTTTTAAAATTGTATTGGAGAGGGCATTCGCTGACGACTCACCATCGGCGCGTGCCTTCTGGCTGATTTCAAGGATCTGGTGCGACAGGGTCGGGAAATCTTTTTTGTGTTCCATGCGGCGCAGCAGGAACTGCATAGTTGAGTTACTGGATTCGCCATTATCGGCCGATGCTTCTGTGGTGTCCGGTGCGATCTGTTTCAAATGATTCAGCAGGTCCTGGCGCATATCCAGTGCATCTGCATAGCGTGCCTCGGGCTCTTTTTGTAAGGCTTTGGTGAGGACACTATGCATTGCCGGTCCTACTTCTTCGGGTATTTTTATCTCGCCATTGACGATGTTATTAATCACCGCAAATTTGTTATCGGCCTCGACCGGTGAGTGACCGGTGAGTAGTTCATAGAGGATCAGCCCTATACTGAACGTGTCCGAGGCGCTGGTGAGTTTGCCTTCTTCACACTGCTCAGGTGACATGTATTTTAGTGTGCCCCAGATACCCTTTTCGGTTCTCTGTCCCAGCAGGGTGGAGATTCCAAAATCCATGATCCGTGGTTTATTGTTACCACTGGTGAGTAATATATTATGTGGATTCAGGTCACGGTGAATCACGCCTTTTTTGTGCGCATAGGCTATGCCATTGAGCACCGGGGCAATGATATTAATTGCCTGTTTCGCATTGAGCTTACCCTCGCGGGCAATATGATCGGCCAGTGACATACCATCGACGTATTCAAATACAAGAAAGGGTTTGCCCAGGTGTTCACCGGCTTCATAGAGGGGAATAATATTCGGGTGCTGTAACCTGGCAACGGTCTGCGCCTCTTTAAGTAACAGCTGTTTGGTACTGGCCGTTACTTTTTCCAGCTTGACGGTCTTGATTGCGACATGGCGTTCCAGCTGCGGGTCCCTGGCTAAATAGACTACACCCTGTGAGCCCTTGCCCAGTTGCTCGCTAATGCGAAAACGGCCGATGTAGCTGGGTAATATTGCAGAGGTTTGATCAGCATTTCGTATATTCATAAAGCGCCCGTGTTACTGGTATTCCCTGTATAAAGTAGTGATGATGAATCAATGGGTCTGATTCATATATATAGCATGGCTGGGTACGAAATGAGTCGCATTCCCGATAAATTCGGGAATGCTAACCAGGTAGGCAGGATCTTATTTGAGGCGTTTGTATTTAATGCGGTGGGGATTCAGTGCATCATCACCTAGGCGACGTTTACGATCTTCTTCATAATCGGAATAGTTGCCTTCAAACCAGGTTACTTTACTGTCGCCTTCGAATGCCAGGATATGCGTGGCGATACGATCCAGGAACCAGCGATCATGGGAGATCACCACGGCACAGCCGGGGAAGTCGAGGATGGCTTCTTCAAGGGCGCGCAGGGTCTCCACGTCCAGGTCATTGGTCGGCTCATCGAGCAGTAACAGGTTGCCGCCTTTCTTCAGTAACTTGGCCAGGTGTAAGCGGTTGCGCTCACCACCGGACAGGTTTTTGATGTGCTTCTGTTGATCATCACCCTTGAAGTTAAAGTGGCTGACATAGGCGCGTGAGGGGATGGTGTAGCGGCCAATGGCAATATTATCAAGACCATCGGAGACTTCCTCCCACACGGTTTTGCTGTTATCCAGGTCATCACGGTTCTGTTCCACATAGGCAACATCAACGGTATCGCCGACGCGGAAACTGCCTGAATCGGGTTGCTCTTCACCGGTGAGGATGCGGAACAGGGTGGTTTTACCCGCGCCGTTGGGGCCGATGATACCGACAATGCCGCCCCTGGGCAGATTGAAGCTCAGGTTTTCATAGAGCACCTTATCACCGAAGCTCTTGCTGATGCCCTCGGCCTCAATCACCAGGTCACCCAGGCGCTGGCCCGGTGGAATGTACAGGCTCTTGGTCTCGGAGCGCTTCTGGTAATCATCTGAGGATAGCTCTTCAAAACGGGTCAGGCGGGCCTTGCTCTTGGCATGGCGACCCTTGGCGTTGGAGCGCACCCACTCCAGCTCGGCCTTGATCGATTTCTGGCGACCGGCTTCTTTTTTCTCTTCCTGTTCCAGGCGTTTTTCTTTCTGTTCCAGCCAGGATGAATAATTACCTTCCCAGGGAATACCACGGCCACGATCCAGTTCCAGTATCCAGCCGGCGACATTGTCGAGGAAGTAGCGGTCATGGGTAACCGCGACCACGGTGCCCTGGAATTCCTTGAGGAAGCGTTCCAGCCAGGCTACCGACTCGGCATCCAGGTGGTTGGTGGGTTCATCGAGAATCAGCATGTCCGGTGATGACATCAGCAGGCGACACAGGGCAACACGACGGCGTTCACCACCAGAGAGGGTGCTGACGTCCGCATCCCAGGGCGGCAGGCGCAGCGCATCGGCAGCGATTTCCAGCTTATGGTCGAGGTTGTGTGCATCCGAGGCCTGGATGATATTTTCCAGTCGCGCCTGTTCGGCCGCCAGTGCATCAAAGTCCGCATCGGGCTCGGCATAGGCCGCATACACCGCATCCAGCTTCTGCTGGGCGTCTTTTATCTCGCCCAGCCCATCTTCCACGTTACCACGGACATCTTTGCTTTCATCCAGCTCGGGTTCCTGTGCCAGGTAACCAATATTAATGCCCGGTTGCGGGCGTGCCTCACCAATGATATCGGTATCGATGCCGGCCATGATGCGTAGCAGGGTGGATTTACCGGCGCCGTTGTAACCCAGTACGCCAATTTTTGCACCGGGAAAGAAATTGAGGTAGATGTCTTTAAGGATTTCTTTTTTTGGCGGGACAATTTTGCCCACACCATTCATGGTATAAATGTATTGAGCCATAGATGTTCGATTCAGCTGTGGTTGTGAATAATTGGCTAATTATACGCTAATCAATCACAAAAATTATCATTGGGATGCATATAATATGCATAATCTTCAGGAATTGATTATTGGTTATGTCGATCATAAAAAATAAAAATGGATTAGTGGGTTTGATTCCGCTGTTATTGTTACAGGCTTGTAGTGGTGGCGGTGGCGACAGTGTCACCGCTAGTGCTTCTACTGTATCAGTGCATCCTCGGGCAGCGATTCAATGTGTTGTTGGTGCCACTTCTGGGCCGGTGAATAATCTGGATTGTGCAGATAGTAATAATGTCTCGGTTTCTGGAGTCATTAGTTACGACAGGGTGCCGCATAATCCAGATGGCAGTCTTGATTATACGGCTGCGTTTGTGTCCATGCCTGTACGCGGTGCCACTGTCGATGCGGTGTATCCAGGTGGGGTGCAAAGTGCCGCCACTGATGTGAATGGCAATTATCAAATCTGTGTACCCAAAGATACCAATGGCATGATTATACGTGCCTATGCAGAGATGAAAGCCACGGGCCAGCCCGGTTGGGATTTTACCGTTGTGGATAATACGCAGGGGCAAGCATTGTATTCAATACAAACAGCGCCATTTAATGTTCTAGCATCAAATATCACCGCAAAGAATCGCCATGCCCAAACAGTTTGGGGTGGCAGTTCCTATACCAAACATGAAGCAGCGCCTTTTGCAATTCTGGACAGTATTTATGATGCATACAGGACGGTGTTAAATGAATGCAAAGGCGCACAGTTTCCTGCGCTTAAAATCAACTGGAGCGAGAATAATGTCGATGTGTCTGGAAGCCCGGTTGATGGCAATATTACTACAACGGCCTTTGATGGTGAGCAGATTTATGTGTTAGGTAAAGAGGATGCAGATACCGATGAGTATGATGGGCATGTCATTATCCACGAATGGGCACATTATTTCGAACACAACTTCTCAAGGCTAGATTCTATCGGTGGATCGCATAGTGGTGGTGATATACTGGATATTCGGGTTGCCTTCAGTGAAGGTTTTAGCAATGCCTATTCTGCAATTTCCACAGGCGATGTAAATTACTACGATTCAGGTGGTGGTAATCAATCACAGGGTTTTTTCTTTAATCTTGAGGACAATAACTGTACTAATAGCGGC
>JAOUMO010000177.1 GCA_029881425.1 Gammaproteobacteria bacterium | reverse complement strand
GCGGTGATGGGGATGTTTCACCGCGGTAAAGCCTATATGTCTATTGCCGCCAGGGCTGAAGCGGACCTGCGTGAGATCATGGCGATCCCCGATAACTACAAGGTCCTGTTCCTGCAGGGTGGTGCCAGTTCACAGTTTTCCATGGTGCCGATCAACCTGTTACGCGGTAACAACAAGGCCGATTATGTACTCACGGGCCAGTGGTCTAAAAAAGCGATCAGTGAAGCCAAACGTTTTTGTGACGTCAATGTAGCCAGCTCTACCGAGGATTCAAAATTCACCACCGTTGCCGACCAGTCCAGCTGGAATGTGCGCAGTGATGCGGCCTACCTGCATTACACGCCGAATGAAACCATCGTCGGTGTCGAGTTTCCTTTTATACCCGAAACAGATTTACCGCTGGTGGCCGATATGTCATCCACTATCCTTTCTCGTGAAATTGATGTATCCAAATTTGGCGTGATCTATGCCGGTGCACAGAAAAATATTGGTCCTGCCGGGCTGACGGTAGTCATCGTGCGTGAAGACCTGATCGGCAAGCCGGTTGATGGTATGCCGGTGATGATGGATTACCAGACCCATTCAGATAATGACTCTATGTATAACACACCGCCGACTTATGCCTGGTACCTGTCTGGCCTGGTATTCCAGTGGATCAAGGACCAGGGTGGCCTGAAGGCGATAGCTGAAACTAACCAGCGTAAGGCCGACAAGCTGTATGCGGCCATCGATGCCTCCGGTTTCTATTCCAACCCGGTTGAAAAAAGCTGTCGTTCACTCATGAACGTACCTTTTGTACTGGCCAATGCGGACCTGGATAAGGCCTTCCTCGAAGAGGCTGAAAAGGTCGGACTCACTACATTAAAGGGCCATCGTTCTATCGGTGGTATGCGTGCCAGTATTTACAATGCGATGCCGGAAGCCGGCGTAGATGCACTGGTCGAATTCATGCAGGACTTCGAAAAACGTAATGGCTAAATGACAAATAGCAGGGCACGAAGATACAAATAAATGATTTGAAAATGGATCTTCGTGCCTTTGTGTCCCTGCGATAAAAAAAGGTTACTCATATGTTTACAATCAAAACGTACAACGCAATTTCTGAAAATGGCCTGACCCGTTTTCCAGCCGATAAATACACCATTGATGCCGAGGCCACTGCAGCTGATGCAGTTATGCTGCGTTCATTTAAAATGCATGAGGAGCCGGTGGCCGATTCCGTAAAGGCGATTGGTCGTGCCGGTGCCGGTGTCAATAATATCCCCGTGCCAGCCATGTCCGAGCGGGGCATAGTCGTATTTAATGCACCCGGTGCCAATGCCAATGCGGTAAAGGAACTGGTCATTGCCGGCATGCTCATGGCCTGTCGTAACCTGACCCAGGCCTGGAATTATGCCTCGTCACTGGAAGGCACAGATGAAGAGGTGTCCAAAGCCGTAGAAGCAGGTAAGAAAAAATTTGTCGGTTTTGAATTGCCTGGCCGCACCCTGGGTGTTGTTGGTCTCGGTGCCATTGGTGTACAGATTGCAAATGCAGCGGATGCACTGGGTATGCGTGTTGTTGGTTTTGATCCCACGATTACGGTAAAGAGTGCATGGCAGATGTCATCCAATGTCGAGCAGATGGACAGTGCCGACGAGCTCTTCAAGCAGTCTGATTTTGTTACCTTCCATGTACCTTTAATTGAATCGACTAAAAATCTTTTGAATGCAGAACGCCTGGCGACAATGAAAGACGGTTCCGTGATCATGAATTTTGCGCGTGATGGTATCGTCGATGACAGCGCCGTACTTGCCGCTATCGAGTCAGGTAAGATCCATGCCTATGTGAGTGATTTTCCATCCAACCTGTTAAAGGGTAATCCCAGGGTCATCACACTGCCGCACCTGGGTGCCTCTACCGGTGAAGCAGAAGAAAACTGCGCCATTATGATCGCCGAGCAACTTAAGGATTTCCTCGAAAATGGAAACATCCGTAATTCGGTAAACTTCCCCAATATAAAACTGGCGCGTGATGGTTCCAGCCGTCTCGCTATTGCCAATCGAAATATGCCTGATATGCTGGCCAAGGTTTCCCATGTGCTGGGTCAGGCCAATGTCAATATCCTGCACATGGTGAATGAATCAAAAGGCGAGCTGGCCTATACCCTGATCGATGTCGAGTCAGAACCTTCTGCAGAAACGGTCGACAGTATCTGTAATATCGATGGCGTTCTTAGTGTCCGGGTGATATAAAATATCCATGTCCGAAGAAAAAAAACTACAGGCGATTCGCGAACAGATTGATCAACTGGATCAACAAATCCAGGACCTGATCAATCAGCGTGCGGGCTGTGCACAAAAAGTAGCCGAAATAAAAATCGCCGCCGGTGAAACCGAGCATTTTTACCGTCCAGAGCGGGAAGCGCAAATCCTGCGCACTATCGAATCACGTAACCAGGGGCCATTGTCGGGCAGTGAAATGGCGCGCCTGTTTCGTGAAATCATGTCATCTTGCCTGGCGCTGGAACGGCCCTTAAAGATTGCCTTTCTCGGCCCTGCCGGCACCTATAATCATGTGGCTACCGTTAAACATTTTGGCGGCTCCATCGAGCAACTGCCGGTTACTAATATCGAAGATGTATTTCGTGTAGTCGAAACGGGACAGGCACAGTTTGGTGTTGTACCCATAGAGAATTCGACCGAGGGCGTGATCACCCATACACTGGATTTATTAATCAATTCCAGCCTGCAAATTTGTGGTGAAGTGGATTTGCGCATCCAGCATAACCTGATCAGTAACGAGCCATCGCTGGCAACTATTAAAAAGGTTTTTTCTCACCAGCAATCCCTGGCACAATGCCGTCGTTGGCTGGACAAAAACCTGCCGGGTGTTGAACACTATGCGGTACGCAGTAATGCGGAAGCGGTGCGGTTGTGTAAGGAAGAAAAGGGAGCCGCAGCGATCGCAGGTAAAATGGCATCTGATATTTACGGCGTGCCCATTTTAAATACCGAGATCGAAGACGAGCCCAATAACACGACACGTTTTATCGTGATTGGAAAGGATGCGGTATCGGTCAGTGGCAATGACCGTACTTCGTTGCTGGTGGCTGCGAGTAACAGGCCCGGCGCCCTGCATCAATTATTAAAGCCCCTGGCTTCACGTGGGATCGGTATGAGCAAGATCGAATCACGACCTTCACGTCGTGGTGTCTGGGAGTATGTGTTCTTTATCGATATAGAAGGGCATAAGGATGATTCTCTGGTTGCCGAGGCCCTTAAAGAAATTGAACATGAAAGTGCAATGGTAAGAATTCTGGGTTCCTACCCCAAAGCGGTTCTATAGATCATGACAAATGCATTCCAGAAACTGGCTGTACCCGGTGTGCAGCTGTTAAGACCCTATCTGCCGGGTAAGCCCGTTGCAGAACTCGAGCGCGAACTGGGGATTACCAACTCAATAAAACTGGCGTCTAATGAAAATCCACTGGGGCCCAGTAAAAAAGCTGTCGCCGCAGCGCAGGGTATTTTAAATAAAATAAATATTTATCCCGATGGGGGTTCTCACGAATTACGTCATCTGCTGGCGTCACGGCATGGCGTGAGTGCCGACTGCATCACCATCGGTAATGGCTCGAATGATATCCTGGAACTGGTTGCCAGGGCATTTCTTGCGCCCTGTTATTCGGCAGTCTTCTCCGAGTTTTCCTTTGCCGTGTATCCTATCGTGGTACAGGCGGTGGGTGCCGAGGCAAGGATTGCTGCGGCACTGCCGGCAGATCATCAGGTCATGCCCTATGGCCATGACCTGGATGCGATTATTAAGCAGTTAGAGCCAAACACGCGCGTTGTTTTTGTTGCCAATCCGAATAATCCAACCGGTACCTGGCTCGACAAGGACCGTCTCGAACAGTTCCTGGCTAAAGTGCCAGACGATGTTATTGTCGTGCTTGATGAAGCCTACTATGAATACATGCCCGATGATTTAAAGCCGGATTCAGATGCGCTCCTGAAACGATTTGCCAATCTTCTGGTTACCCGTACCTTCTCGAAAATCTATGGTCTTGCCGGCCTGCGTGTAGGTTATTCGATTTCACACCCGGATGTGGCCGATATACTCAATCGTGTGCGCCAGCCATTTAACGTCAACCTGGTGGCCCAGGTTGCCGCTGTAGCTGCACTCGATGATGACGCACATTTACAGCAGAGTATTGCGATGAATAACGCCGGCCTCATGCAATTATCCACTGGCTTTAAAAAACTCGATCTCGAAACTATTCCCAGTATTGCCAACTTTATTAGTGTGCATCTGGGCCGTGAGGCGGCGCCTGTTTATGAGGGGTTGTTGAGGGAAGGTATTATTGTGCGCCCGGTAGCCAATTATAATTTACCGCAACATTTGCGTATTACTGTCGGCACAGATGAGCAGAATACTCGTGTGCTGACGGCACTGGAAAAAATCCTGTGACGATTGATCGCATCTGTATCATCGGTGTCGGTCTCATCGGTGGTTCACTGGCACTGGCCTTGAAAAAGGCCGGTTACTGTAAACACATTGTTGGCGCCGGGCGTAATCGTGAAAAGCTCCAGCATGCCGTTGATAAGGGTATTATTGATAGCTGCGAGACAGATTTCAAGCGCGCCGTGGCGGACGCTGACCTGGTCTT
>JAOUMO010000176.1 GCA_029881425.1 Gammaproteobacteria bacterium | reverse complement strand
TCGTCGTTACCAGTACGTGGTGGCACTGCGTGCAGTAGAGACGATTGATTTTATGACCGCGCGCTGGGCACACCTGCCGTATGATTTCCTCGACCATGTGTCACGTCGCATCGTAAATGAAGTGGACGGCCTGTCGCGCGTGGTCTATGACATTACCGGTAAACCACCGGGCACTATCGAGTGGGAATAAAGGCGTAAAGCCAAACGATGAACGCGAAGATGCAAAGCTGCAAAGCAAAATATTTTTTTAAAACTTTGTCTCTTTGCGTCTTCGCGTTAGATTGTTTTTAGTCATGGACCCTGCAGACGACTACTGGATGCAGCAGGCCTTAGCGCTTGCACGTAAGGCAGAGGCAGAGGATGAAGTGCCGGTCGGTGCGGTCATCGTCATGGATAACCAGCTTGTTGCCGGCGGCTATAACCAGCCGATCCAGAAGCATGACCCCTCTGCACATGCGGAAATGGCCGCGTTGCGTAATGCGGGGCAGGCACTCAATAATTACCGTTTAACCAATACCACCCTGTATGTCACCCTCGAGCCCTGTTCCATGTGTGTTGGTGCAATGATCCATGCGCGTGTCAAACGTCTGGTGTTTGGTGCGCCAGATCCAAAAACCGGTGCCACAGGTAGCGCTATCAACCTGATTGATGCCGCGCTGCATAACCATAAAATCGAGGTGCAGGGCGGGGTGCTCGAGGTGGAGTGCCGGCAATTGCTGCAGGCCTTTTTCAGGAAACGCCGCCAGTCCTGATTTTTATAAAAAACAAAAACAGTATCTGGTTATTTTCTATTAAACTAATGTTGCTGTAATTCAGGGTTTAAATTGATCTCATCCCTTTTATTTGTCCCGTAAGGCGTCCATACTTAGCGGCTATTACAAATCACCAATAAAAAAATCTACTTCAATAATTATTTCATTTAGCTATTTGGCTATGGAGAAAATAATGAAAAACAGTCATTTCAAGAGTTTGTTCCTCGGTGTGGTTTCAGTTGTTATTTCGATCTATGCGTCATCCGTATTTGCCTGGGCAGATAAGTTTGATGTAGTCGAGTTAAATACATTGTGTGAATTTAAACCCGAGTCACAATGTTCATGGGCGCGTAAAATGGGGGCACAGCTGGCCGGTGTGGATATGCACAATTCGTCAATGGCATCGATTCGTTTTGATGGCGCTAACCTGCAGGGTGCCAACCTGAAAGATTCCAATATGCATATTTCTAATTTATCGAAGGCCAATTTAATGCTGGCCAACCTCGAGGGTGTGCATCTACATGCATCTAACCTGCACGGTGCTAACCTGACCATGGCGAATCTCAGAAATGCCAATTTACTGGATGCGGACCTGACCGATGCCAATCTGCTCGGCGCCAACCTGCAGGGTGCTATTTTGATTTCAGCGAGACTGGATAATGCAACCTGGACGGATGGTCGTATCTGCGCCGTGGGTTCCAGGGGTGAATGTAAATAACTGAGTAATGATTACTGTGATGACAGGTTAACGATCTGTTCATTACCGGAGACAATGCTCCTCGCCATGTCTTCAATCAGTTTGGTAACGGTTTCTGGCCTGCTGCTGAGCAGGCTATGAAACTTGTCCGCAGGGACCACCAGTACGGTGCAGTCTGACAGGGCCACTACCTGGGCGGTACGTGCGGTACCGGTTAAGGCCGCAATGGCACCAAAAATCTCATCACGTTTTATTTCGCCAACCGCTATGCCATCAACAATCACTTCTGCTGATCCCGTTATCAGGGTATAGACCTCATTGTCCGTTGCGCCCTGCGCGATAATCTCATGGGCCTTTTCATATTGGCGAATTTCCGGGTGAAATATTACTTCATCTTTTTTGTAGTCGCAGATAATTAACTGGAAGGACTGGATCAGGCTGGCCAGGTAGTGGTTCCAGTCAAATAGGCGATCACTATCAGCAGCAATATAGGCAAGGAAATCACGGATGTCATATTCATCGACAATAACGGCAAAATCAGTGATGGTGTGCGTATGGTTATTATTGATCAGGCACTGGATACCGACCAGGTCGCCCGCCTCGTGATTGATCACCAGGTTGTCGTTGTAAAACTCTTTGAGTATGCCGTCCTTGAGTAAATACAAAGACTGGTTGTTATTAAAATCCAGGGTGCTTTCCGTGGGCAGGGTTAGCGATGCAGTTTTAACCGGTGCCCCTGCTATCAAACCACTGAGTAGTTGATGGCAGTGTTGCCAGAGGTCCTGGCTTGTCTGTGGGACAGGGCTATCGCTAAACATAGGGGCACCACTTTAATAATTAGATTTTCAATATATCCAAACAAGTATAGAAGAGAATACTGCGGATTTTGTTAAGTAATTAAAGATCGGGCGGTTATTCTGAATACTCGGCGAGCATTTTTTTGTAGTGCTGGAAACGTAGCGGGCTAATCTTATTTTCGACCAGTGCCTGCTGTATGGCGCAATCGGGTTCTGTTTCATGGGCGCAGTTTGAGAATTTGCAGCGGCCAATAAAGGGCCTGAGCTCGATGAAACCGTGCAGGATATCTGCGGCGTCTGTATTCCACAGGCCAAAGTCGCGCACCCCGGGTGAGTCAATCAGTTTACCGCCGCAGGGCAGGTTGTATAGAGTTGAATTGGTGGTCGTGTGTTTGCCTTCACCGCTGGCAAGGGATAACTCACCGACGCGGATGTTGAGTTCCGGTAACAGCTGGTTGATCAAGGATGATTTGCCAACGCCGGACAGGCCGACAAAAATACTGGTGCGGGTTTTCAGTGCCTCGTGTAACTGGTCGAAGCCATTGCCGATGACATTGCTGGCGCGGATAACTTTATAACCCAGGTTGGTATATTCCTTTTCGAGTTTGTCGATTAGCGGTCTGCTTTTTTCATCGAGCAGGTCGATTTTGTTGAACAGTATGATGGGTGTAGCTGGCAGGTTTTCTGCCGCGACCAGGTAGCGGTCAATCAGGTAGGCATTGGCCTCGGGCTGTACCGCGGAGACTATAACGATCTGGTCTATATTGGCAGCCATGGGTTTGAGCTTGCCGCCAAAGCCGGGTTTCTGTAGCAGCGATTGCCGGGGCTCAACCGCAACAATAACGCCTTCATTATTTTGTGCCTGTTGCCATATCACCTGGTCACCACAGACGATGGCCCCCAGGTTCTGGCGAGCGACGCAGCGAAACACCTCGCCCTGCTGGTTTTCTACAATCAGTGACTGGCCAAAGTTGGTGATGATATGCCCGCTTTGTTCATCGCCCAGGGTCTGTTCGTTGAGTTGTTGTTCCTTATTTTCCGAATTTTTCTTTGCTGTTTCACGCCGCTTTTGCTGGATGCTTTCTATCCGACGTTTTTGCTGGTCGCTTATGCGGCGTTTGGCCATATTAAAACTTGTAAAACTTCTGGTTCAGATAGCTAATCACTGAATCGGTTTCTGCCTTTGTCCATTCTGCCTTGGCGGGTCCCTTCATGCAGTTTTCTACCTGGTTGCTCAGGGCATCCAGTGAACTGACGCGACGGTTTTCACGGGTATATACCCCGGTGTCGTGGCAGTTCATGCACTTGTCGTTGTGCAGGGTTTCGCCGTTGTGAGCTTTGTCGCTGGCCAGCACCTGGCTGGATAACACGAGGGCGATACAGGTTAAATAATATTTCATGCTCATAGTCCTTATTGTTTTGCCAGCTGCGCTATACGCACAGGGGCGGGGGGGTGACTGTCATAGAATGCGGAATATAAAGGATCGGGCGTCAGCGTGCTTGCATTTTCTTTATACATATTAACCAGGGCGCTGATTAAATATTTCGCATCGCTTTGCTCGGCGGCAAATTCATCGGCCTCGAATTCATTCTTGCGTGACAGCATGCTCATCAGGGGGCTCAGCAGGAAGGTAAATACCGGCAACACCAGGGTGAATAATAGTAGCGCCATATAGGTTGACGGCGTGCTGACGCCGAGCGACTGGTAAAACCAGTCGTTGGTCATGAGCCATGAAAGACCCCATAAACCCAGCAGCGTGGTGGCGGTGCTAAGCAGCATGCTCTTCAGTATGTGTTTGCGTTTGAAGTGTCCCAGTTCATGCGCCAGTACCGCTTCCAGTTCGTCGTCATCGAGGGATTCCAGTAGCGTATCAAAAAAGACAATGCGCTTGTTTTTGCCAAAGCCGGAGAAGTAGGCATTGCCATGACTGGAACGGCGTGAACCGTCGATAACAAAAATACCGTTACTGTTGAAGCCGCAACGGCTTAACAGGCTATTGATGCGGTCCAGCGTCGCGCCTTCCTCTAGCGGTGAAAATTTGTTAAAGATGGGGGCGATCCAGGTGGGGTAGGCCCAGGCAATAAACAGGCTGAAGGCGGTCAGTACCACCCAGGTGTAAAGCCACCAGAATTCACCGGCCTGTTCCATGAGCCACAGCACCACCCAGATTAATGGCATGCCGATAATTAAACTGAGCAACATGCCCTTGAATAAATCAATGACAAAGGTCTTGGCCGTGGTGCGATTAAATCCAAAACGCTCTTCGATAACAAAGGTGCTGTAGAGTGAAAACGGCAGGTCCAGTAGCGATGACACCAGGGTCAAACTCAGTAGCACGCCAATGCCGGTGTATATGGGATCAAGCGCCATCACGCGCCAGCTTTGATCGAGCCTCTCAAGGCCACCACCG
>JAOUMO010000175.1 GCA_029881425.1 Gammaproteobacteria bacterium | reverse complement strand
TGGCGATGAATTCGGCATCCTGTTTCCGGCACTCAAACATGATGCCGCACTACCGGTACTGGAAAAACTCCAGGCCGAATTATTAAACGAGATGGAACAAAGACGATGGGGCGTCACATTCAGTATTGGCGCAATAACCTTCAACGAAGTAATGACATCCAGCCGCGAGATGACACACCTGGTAGACAAGCTGATGTACGAGGTAAAAAAATCGGGTAAGAACAATATACGCCACACCGCCTGGCCATAGAAAAATAATTACATAAACCAGTTGCAGGCTTTAGCGTTATATATAGAATTAGGCCATCACTCATCCGGCAATTGGTTTTATATGAGTGACTGGAAACCAGGCCATGAAAAAGAATATTCTCGAACGTTATTCACGTACCCGTGACAACAAACTCATTATCGATATTACGGCCGACAGGGTCGAGGACCTGTACAATAATTTTGACAAGCACACGCCCTATGTAAAAAAAGACCTGGACCAGGACCTGGTGGCCTACCTGATCGATTCAGCCAGCGATATGGGTAAAAATAATTTTATTATCCAGTTCCATCTCGATACACCCGCCGATAAAATCATCAGGTCAAGGGTAGAAACAAGTACCTACAACTACTTCATGTATTTAATAGAACTCGAACGCAGGGTACTGTCGAAGCTGATGCGCTCATCTATTATACTTTCCAGTATAGGCATAATCATTCTTTCTCTATCAGTGTGGTTAAACCAGAATCTCTCTGAGCAGGCTACGGTGATCGAACATGTTATTGCAGAAGGGCTCAATGTTGCGGCATGGGTTTCTCTCTGGAACGCCATTGCCAATTACCTCATCAACTGGTCACCGCACCGTCAACGCATAAAAATGTATGCGCGTATTGCCAATGCACCCATCGTTTTCAAGGAAAACAATGACAATAACTGATAACTTGAGAGACACTTAAATAACATATACCAGCAGTATTTTAATAGCGAGTGATGCACGTGTTAAGCAATGAATTTATTGACCTGTTAAAGGCCATTATGCGCCAGCCCAGCGTGGTGGGTGCAGAACACTCTTTCTTTCGCGTACTGCAACGCGAACTCGAAGAACGTGGCGCCAATGTCACCTGGTACGAGGGCCTGTTAGTCGCACAGGGCAGCAAGCCCTTTAGTACCATGTTTTCTGCACACATCGATCGTCACGGCCTGATCTGTACCGGCCCTGATGAATTCCAGTATGCGGCCTTTATTTCTGCCAACAGGACCGACCTGCTCAATAATTCCGTGTCTGAGGATTTAATGAGCAAGATTACCGAACGCTTCCAGTCGGTGCCGGTATTTGCCTATGAGCCCTGGTCCGGTGCCTACCGGGGAAATGGCATTATCAAAAATTCCTATGTGTGTGAATTCAGGAACAACCTCATTTTTGAAATCGAGGGACTGGGCAGCGTGGTTGCAGGCACACCCGTCGCGTTCAAGGACAAACTAAAAATCAATAATGGCCGTCTCGAGGGCCAACTAGACAATGTATTAACCGCGGCCGCTATCGTACATTTATTTAGCCTCGGTTTTGAAGGCACTGCCTTTTTTACCGCACAGGAAGAGGCCGGTAAAAGCTGGCGTTATCTACTCGAGTGGTTCCGCCGTTTTGGCGGCTCAACCAATCGTTTGTTTGTGGTCGACACCAGCCCCTTCCCCAGCATTGATACGGCAAACCAGCAGTTACTTGTACTCAGGGAAAAAGACGCCAATGCCAGCTTCAATAAAGAGGCCACGCGACTGGTTGAAAACTTATGCCAGCAACATGATTTGAGCTTCCTCTATAAGGACCGCTATGTCGAAAATGAAAACCTGAAACTGGCTGATACAGGTGAAAAACCACTGTCATTGGGTAGCACGGAAATGGGCAGGATTATTGCCGCCTCCAATGGTCTGGTTGATGGCACCACGATACAGATTCCCACCAGTGGTTATCACACCATGGAAGAATCTGCATCATGGGAATCCGTTGAAGCCTTCATCCACCTGCTCACCGTACTTAGCAATGAGGCCTGACCTGCATCACATCCGGAGATAAAAGAACGGGAAAGATTACAACCAGCGCATGCGCCTAAATATATACAATAGCACGCTGGCAATAGCCAACATTACGCCGAGCAGGATGTAGTAACCATGGGAACTTTTTAACTCTGGCATGTTTACGAAATTCATACCGTAGATACCCACCAGTAACGAGAGTGGCACGAAGATAACCGTAACGATAGTCAGCACCTTCATAATCTGGTTCAGGCGATGACCATTGAGGCTGATGTAGGCCTCGATGAGATCAGTAATCACGCTTTGATAAACGGCAGACAGGCTACTAAAGCGTTCAATCAGTGCGTAGATATCGTCATACTCATCATGCTTATTATTACCGGTTTTATGCATCTGCTGGCGCAGGGCGCCAAACACGTTCACGTAGTAGGCAAGGATACGATGCATTTTACGCAGCCCCGTATTGTAACCCACCAGTTCTTTCATCAGGGTGTCAGTAGGGCTATCGAACAGCTCATCCTCGATCACATCCAGTCGCTGTTCCAGGTCCAGTAGTACCTTGCCATAACGCTGCGCAACCCGCCGGCTCATTGCGGCAACCAGCGATAGCGGTGATTCACCACCACATCCGTCCTGTACCAGGCTGTGCCATAACTTTCCAAGATAGGGGGATTCCTTTGAACGCCGTGTCACCAGGAAACGATCACTCGCAAACATCGCCAGTTGCAGGGTATTAAAATCCAGCGAATCGGATCCTGCATCCAGTGGTTTTAATAACAGGTAAATATAGTCTTTAAACACCTCAAAACTCGGCGGGTGTCGGCTGCGTTGTGCCTCGCTAATAACACCGGGGTCCAGTGCAAACTGTTCACCAAGAAAGACAGCTTCAGCGTCCGCCGGTTCGTCATACAGGTCGAGCCATATCCAGCTGTCCGCTTTGTCCTGCCATTGCTGTAAGAGTTCCCGGCCACCCACTTCGGTGGTATCACCATGACACAACATAAATCGCATCATTCTATTTCCCCTTTATCCTGCCGGTTGCGGCCATCAGCATTGAGTTTTTCAAAACCACTGCGCAAATGCAGGTCCCGTTGCGGATAGGGAATTTCGATGCCGTTTTCGTGAAAGCGATCCCACACGCCCAACAACACATCACTCAACACATTGGAGCGCCCGTTCGGTGGATCATCGATCCAGACACGTAACTCCAGATCAACCGAGCTGTCACCAAAACCTTTTAACAGGCAACGGGGCTCCGGTTTTTGCAGGATACGTGGCGTCGCCAGTGCGGCCTCCACACAAAGCTTTATTGCCAGGCGCACATCGGCCTTATAGGAAATACCCACCGGTACTTTTAAACGCACCAGGTTGTCACTAAAGGACCAGTTCTCCACGCGCTCGGTAATCAGCACCTCATTTGGGATGAGGTGCTCTATACCATCACGGGTGATCACCGACACATAGCGTGCACTTAAATGATTGATCCAGCCAAAGGTCTGGCCAACGGAAATGACATCGCCGGGTTTTATCGAGCGATCCATCAACAGGATGACACCACTGACCAGGTTGGAAAATATTTTTTGCAGACCAAAACCGAGACCAACACCGAGTGCACCACCGAATACCGCCAGTGCCGTCAGGTCGATTCCAACGGCAGAGAAGGTAATGAGGAATGCCGCCATAATCAAACCGATGTGCATTAATTTAACACTGAGGACGCGCATTACCGGTGTAATATTTTCTGATCCCTCGAGGCGGCGGTCGAGGAAACTGGCCAGCACATTGGCCAGCCACAGGGACAACCACAGCGATAGCCCTGCCTTGATAATAACCAGGGGTGACAGGCGAACGGAACCCAGGGTAAACGACATGCTGTCGAGCAATGCCAGTGCCGTATCCAGGCCACCAAAAATATTCAGTATGGCGAGGGTCCAGGCGACGGCAGCAATAACATGCGAGGCCACTTTATTTTGCACAAGTTTAGAAACTACCCGTATCAATAACCAGGCACTGAGCAGGCTGGCAACAGGCGTTAATAAACTGTGCGGCTGTTCGAAGTAAACATACACCTGGATGGCCAGCCATTGCAGTATTAACCACACCAGGGTATTGGAAAATTCATCCAGCGTCACTACGAGGCGATGGAAACTGGCGATACGACCACCCGCTGTACGCAACCGCACCAGCAGTACCTGCAAGCGCGGTGTCAGCAACCAGCGTGCCAGTATAAAAACGAGCACGATGACCGCAAGCTGCAACCAGAATGCTGGCGTTGACAATAATAACTGCAGCGCTTCAAACCACTCCAGGAAGAGACCCCTTAGTTGTGTTACCTCTGGCCAGTCAGCCATAAAATAATCCTTAGATATTGATACATTGGGTGTTTAAATTATGATCCACATAATTAGTTTATACTACAATAATTAACAGTCGCTTTATGCTTAATGATTGTAATGCCACTACCATTAGTTAATATCAGTATTAATAAACAGGAGGGTCGTTTAATCACATGTCATCACGCAATCATGAATGGAAAAACCCGGAGTGGCTGTTCAATAAGGTAACCGGCTATATCTTCGGCATTATCTTATTATTTACCACCCTGGCTCTAATGGTGGGCTCCATTCGACTATTTTATGGCCTGTA
>JAOUMO010000174.1 GCA_029881425.1 Gammaproteobacteria bacterium | reverse complement strand
GGTTAAGCAGGCTGTCTTTGGTGTTGTACAAAAGCGGTTGCATGTCCGTACGAAGTATCGAGCCACCGGCCTGTTCGACGATGCAATGGGCGGCGGCTGTGTCCCATTCAGAGGTAAGGCCCAGTCGTGGGTAAATATCAACCTTGCCTTCTGCTACGAGACAGGATTTCAGCGAGCTGCCCATGCTAATGACCTCGGTCTCTCCGAGTTTATCAATATATTGCTGAAGTTTTTCTGATACATGTGAGCGGCTGCCGGCAACGATGATTGTTTTGTTCGTGAGCTTGCGTGTTTTAATCGCATGTTTGCCCTGGTCATGGTCGTATTTGAAAGCGCCACCATCCTGCCAGGCAAAGTAATCCTGCTTGAGTACCGGCACATTGATCACGCCAAGGATGCTCTGGTGATTTTCTATGAGTGCAATATTCACCGTGAACTCGCCATTGCGTTTAATAAATTCACGTGTGCCATCCAGTGGATCAACCAGCCAGTACCTGTGCCACTGCTGGCGAGTTTCGAACGGGATGCATTCAGATTCTTCCGACAACACGGGTATGTCCGGTGTCAGTTCCTGTAGTTTGTTCAGGATATAATGATGTGCGGCAAGATCGGCCGTGGTTAAGGGTGTTTTATCATCTTTATGTTGGATAGAAAACTCGCCATTATAGATCTCGAGAATTTTTTCACCGGCGATACGTGCAATATCAACGCAATTCTGGCAGAGGTATTCCAGGTTAAGTTCGTGCATGATTACCCCTGTAGTATATTCCGCGCTATATAGAGGGCGGCAATTGAACGAGCTTCAGTTAAGTCGGGACGGTTGATTAAGGCCTGGATGTCATCGATGTTACATTCGACTATTTCCAGTGACTCCGGTTCATCACCGGGAAGTTTTTTATCAAACAGGTCTTCGGCAAGCACCATGTGGGTTTCAAAGCCAAGATAGCCGGGGGCGATGGTCATGGTTTTAATATGCCGGAGGCTGTTTGCACCGCGGCCCGTTTCTTCCATCAGTTCACGATTGGCGGCATCGGTGATGGCCTCATCTTTCTCGATCAGCCCCTTGGGGAAAACCAGTTCATAACGATCGGTACCGACCGAGTATTCCCTGATCATTAATACACGGGAGCTGTCTATAACCGGGATGATCATCACCGCGCCATTACTGGCCGCAATAATGCGTTCATAGGTACGCTGTTCACCATTGCTGAATTCGAGCTGGACCTGTTCAAGGGTAAATAGTCGGCTCGTTGCCAGCACGGAGGATTTGAGGATTTCTGGTTTTTTAGACATAATGGCTATCGGATGTTTATTATTCATTGTACGTTTATTTAAAGAAGAAATCCCCTAATGATTGACTGGCCAAATATAGACAGCGTGTTCCTCGACCTGGATGGTACCCTGCTGGATCTTTATTACGATAACCATTTCTGGCTGGAGCATGTCCCCGTGCGCTATGCGGAAAGGCATGGGCTGGATCATGCGGAGGCACACCGGGTGCTGAAGGGCAAGTATACTGCGGTCATGGGGAGCTTGAGCTGGTATTGTGTCGACTACTGGTCACGGGAACTCGAGCTGGATATCGCCGAGTTAAAAAGGGAAGTGGCCGATAAGATTGCCATACGACCCCATGTGGTGGAGTTCCTGCAGTTTCTACACATGAATGGCAAACGCGTGGTACTGGTAACCAATGCGCACCCTGCCAGCATTGCCATCAAGATGAAAAAAACAGGCCTGGATAAGTACTTCAATCGCATAGTCACAGCCCATGAACTCAAACACGCCAAGGAGCAGGCTGCATTCTGGCCTGTGTTACAGGAAACAGAGTCCTTCGATCCGCAGAAGACCTTATTTATCGATGACAATTTTGATGTGCTGGATGCGGCCAGGGACTATGGCCTGAAGTATTTGCTGGCGATCAGGAAACCGGATAGCCGCAAGCCGGATAAGGAGCATGCCTCCTATCCGTTGCTGGAGTCTTTTGAGCAGATTACCGGATAGTAAATAAGTCGGAAGTCTTCAGTGGTAAGTCAGAAGTCAAAATCTGTCATTCCGAGCTTTCTCGTTCCCACGATCCTTCGTGGGAATGCATATCCGGTGATGGCTGTCAGGTCACGGGTACCCACGCTGAGCATGGCTACCAGAAAAAACAAAAATAACCTGCATTACGCTTTTGTAGGCTTACGACTTACAATGTTTATTTATCCCAGGTTTTAAAACGTTTGATACAGTACTCGCGCAGCGTGTCATAGTCAGGGAAGTAGAGTTCGAAGCCATCTTCCGAGGGGACGTCATACTCGCAGTAGTCATTGGTGTGATCGCGGCATATGGTAGGGCGTCGATCATAGATGCCGCAATCACCATTCAGCTGCAGGTGTTTACACTTGCTGTCTACCAGCAGGGTCCAGCCGTCATCATCTTTGTAGAATTTAATATTGTCGTGTGATATTTGCCACAGCATATGCTCGAAATCTGTTTTTGATCGGGGTGTCTCAATATGTTGCGTGATATAGGTACAGCAAATTGAGCCGGTGCAGAATGAACATTTCGTCTCGGGGGTTATGGCTTCGACTTCGGGTATGATCTTGATTCGTTTGTAGGCTTTAGGCATGTGACTTCTGGATAACTTGATTGACAGGCGGATTAGAATCCGAGTTGATTTATATTACCTGACTTCTGCAGCCGGTAACTGCCATTGGTCTGTTTTTTTGCAAACATGGCCAGGCTCTGTTGTATGGCGGGGTCCCTGTCTTTTGCAGTGAAACTGATATCCGCCACATATTGTTTGTTTTCATGGATGTTAATCGTACCCTCAATGCCCAGTTTCGCATTTTTGTTAGTCAGTTTCGCAAGCAGGCCCTGTTTGTTATCGGGTTTTATATCGAGCAGGACCTGGCCAAGATCAACCGTTTGTGCAAGGGTGAATTTGGCATCCTGCCAGTAGATTGTTGCATCGAGTTGCGGTAGTCCCTGCGGGTTCATCTGCGCTGATTCTATATCAAGGATAAATTTACCGGCAAATTCACCAATCGGGATGTCGATCAGTTGCTGCATTTCCATGGCGGGAATTTCGGATTTTATATTGTTTGCGGAGAGTCCGCCCAAAAGTGATAAAGCAAGCTGGCCACTAACCGCCTGTTGTTTGACCGAGGCGTTAATGTCCGCACTCAGTGAGCCAGTCAACAGCGGTAAAAAATTGAGTGACCAGTTAATGTCGGTAACCGGAAACTTGAGTTGTCCGAGCAATCGGTCGGCGTGGCCATTCCAGATACTGCCACTGACGCCGTAAATTTTTACCGGTAGCGGCAGGCTTTTTTCAAGCAGTGAAATTATGCTGGCTGCGGGTGTATAGGCGAGGGTGAATAGCAGGTAACTACTGATGGCGAGGATGATGTAGTGTTTCTTTTTCATTAAAGATTACGTTCCAGTGTAATGCGCGCATTGACTGCGCCAGCAGCAGGCTGTTTTTCAATGTGTATATCGCTGGCCTGGATGCCGTATTTTTCAGCCATGTCCTGTAACCAGTAGACAATGCGATCAAAACTGGCCTGTTCGAGCTGTACCTTGACACCATTCTTATCGGTATCCATTTTCTGGATAAAGGGTTTAACGCCCATGCTGATTGCACTGCGATCCGCGAGGGATGATATGGACTGGTTGGCATACTGGGCAGAGGTGCCGGCACCGGATGCGCGGATGGCTTTAATTTGCTGCGTCGTATCCTGCATCCAGTTTAGTAACTGGGTCTGTGACTGCTGTTGTAATTGCTGTTGTTCCAGGTGGCTAAATACAGGGTCCCAGAGCAGCAGGTAAAACAGGCAGAAGCCGGTAGCAATAATGCCGGCAATGACGATTTTCTGTTCACGCTTTTGTAGTGTGTCGTAGCGTTGCTGGAGTGGGGCGAGTAGTGTGTGCAGATTTTTCATCCCTGTTTCTCCAGTCTCAGGCGGCCATTAACCTTGTCCTTCTCTATGGAGGTGGAGAGCACGGCCTTTATATCACGCAGGCTTGCCAGTTTGGTTTTAAGGTTTTCCAGTGACTGTAATGAATCGGCCTGTAGCTCCAGGTCAATGTGCTTGTTACGGTAGACCATGGCCTGGATAATAATTTTTTTATCCGCACCCAGGGCATTCGCTGCAGTCGAGAGTAAGTGCAGGAAGTCGGGTTGATCCGTGCCCTTGCCGCCGCGCAGGTCTTTAAGTGTGCGCTCCATGCGATTACGTATATTGTTAAATTTTCGGGCGCCAGGAATGGCCTGTTTGAATTGCTGTTCTATCTGTTGCGTGAGCTGTTTGTTCTGTGTCTCGAGTTGCTGGCCCAGTATGCCGGCGTAAATTAATTGCAGCATCACCAGTATGGTCACCAGGGCCGCTACCGCTTTCCAGGGTTGTAACAGGGCATTGCTTTCACGTTTGGGCGTATAGTCACCCTGTAAAATATTCAGGGCCTGCGAGGGATTGATATACTGGGCAAAAATGTTGAGAGCAGAATTTTTGTAGCTGATTTTTTTGAGCGGTAGTTGCAGCTCGTCAAACAGGGATGCGAGGTCGTCGTCATCCCGGTGTAACAGGGTAATAAATTCGGGTGCCGGTTCGGCCTGTTTAATTAACGAGGAGAGCACCAGTGGCAGGTTGTCACGGTCACAGTAATAGCCGCTGAATGGCCCGCTTCGAAC
>JAOUMO010000173.1 GCA_029881425.1 Gammaproteobacteria bacterium | reverse complement strand
TCTGCATATACGATATAGGTGAGTTCTTTTGAGCGCCTGAAATCTATTGGCCTAAGCGCATGATCACTGTACAAGCTAAGATCCACGCTAACCATATGATCATTATTAAGCGCATCAATTTTGTGTTGACTTTCGTCATAACAGGACTGCACTTTAATCAGCACTGGCAACTTATCTGCCAGTGACTCAGCACCGTATATTTTTGCAGGGCCGCTGTCCTGAAAATCTCGGATAATCCTAAAACCCGGTATACTCATTTCGCTCTTTCCAATTATTCCTGTTTTTATATTTGCGACGAACTTTATTACCTTATAAATCCTATGGTTATCTCTTATTCGTATGCATGTGCTTTAACCTTTATCTTATAGACCAATAACAAATGCCGGGCGAGCACCGACCACTATTGCAAATGAGAACGATTCGCAATATCATTTGCAAATATTACTGACCAAGCTCCAGGTACACACTTATGATCAAGCACCTCTATAAATTTATTACTCTGCTTTCAGGCCTTATCTGCCTCCAATCCGCCTCTGCAGCGCCTGTTAGCGAGATCACACTTTACTCAGCCCGCAAGGAAGCACTGATCCAGCCCTTGCTGACCCAGTTCACCCAGCAAACAGGCATCAGCGTCAACCTCCTCACAGCCAAGGCAGATGCCCTGCTCAAGCGCCTCAGCAGCGAGGGCATGAATTCCCCCGCCGACATCCTGCTCACTACGGATGCCGGTCGTCTCTACCGCGCAAAGGCCGCGGGCGTGACCCAGGCTTTTGACTCCTCTTTATTACACAGCCTCATACCTGCCAGCTACCGTGACCCCGAAAATCACTGGTACGGCCTCTCTCTAAGGTTCAGACCTATTTTGTATGTTAAGGGCAAGCTAGACCCTGCCGAGCTGTCCACCTACGAGGCCCTTGCCGATAGCAAATGGAAACACCGTATCTGTATTCGATCCTCCGGTAATATTTATAACCAGTCACTGGTCGCATCCCTGATCGCCAGCAATGGCACGGCGGCTACAGAACAATGGGCAAAATCACTGGTCGCCAATCTTGCACGACCACCCAAAGGTGGTGACCGTGACCAGATCAAGGCCGCAGCCGCTGGCCAGTGCGATATTGCGATTGCCAATACCTATTATCTTGCCGGTATGCTGAACTCTGGCCAGCCTGACCAGGTCGCCGCAGCGAAGAAGATGGCTGTATTCTGGCCCAACCAGGCAGGACGTGGCGCCCATGTAAATATCTCGGGTGCGGCACTGACCAAAGCCAGTAAAAACAGGGCAAACGCCATCAAACTGATCGAATTCCTCGCCAGTGATGCCTCACAACAATGGTATGCAGAAACCAATGGCGAATACCCTGTACGCAGGGATATTCCCGTGAGTGCCACACTAAAGAACTGGGGCGAATTTAAAACCGATGATTTAAATCTCAGCCAACTGGGAACACTCAATGGGGAGGCACTTATGCTAATGGATCGGGCAGGGTGGAAGTAAACCGGTAATGCATTCGTGAGATATTTATCCTACTGGAGCATCTCGGCAACGGCTATTGCCCTGCTACTGGCAGCACCCGTGCTGGTCATAGTGGCAAATATTTTTGTCCCGGCGGGTGATGTCTGGGCACACCTGGCCGCCACCGTACTGCAGGACTATGTGATCAACTCACTGCTGCTAATGGTGGGCGTCACCCTGGGCAGTTGTTTCCTGGGTGTCGGTACGGCCTGGCTCGTTGCCATGACCCAGTTCCCTGGTCGCAAGCTATTTGAGTGGGCACTGCTGTTACCCCTCGCAATCCCGGCCTATATTATTGCCTACACCTACACCGGCATGCTGGATTTTGCCGGACCGCTTCAAACCGCATTACGCGAGCTGACCGGCTGGGGCTACGGTGACTACTGGTTCCCCGAGATTCGCAGCATCGAGGGCGCCGCTATTATGCTGGCACTGGTGCTCTATCCCTATGTCTACCTGATGGCACGGACAGCCTTTATTGGCCAGTCGCTGTGTGTACTGGATGTTAGCCGCAGCCTGGGCAATGGACCATGGCGCACTTTTTTTACAGTCGCCCTGCCACTGGCACGACCAGCCATTATTGCCGGGCTCTCCCTGGTGCTCATGGAAACGCTGGCGGATTATGGCACGGTTCAATACTTTGGTATTTCGACCTTTACTACCGGTATTTTCCGTACATGGTACGGGCTTGATAATGCACCCGCCGCTGCACAACTGGCCGCCATCCTGCTGCTGTTTGTATTTGTGCTAGTGACGCTTGAGCGCATTTCCCGCCAGCGCGCACGCTACCACGACACCAGCCGCCGTCACCAGGAACTAAGACGCTATCAGCTCAGGGGCATTAATAAATGGCTCGCCAGCCTGTTCTGTAGCGGCACCCTGCTGCTGGGTTTTTTACTGCCTGCCGGCCAGCTTCTCATCTGGGCCCTAACCACCGCGGGCGAGATGCTGGATACGCAATTTTTTAGCCTGTTACTACACAGCCTTGGACTTGCTACGGCGGCAGCCGTGCTTGCGCTCATCACGGCGCTGTTACTGGCTTATGCACGTCGCCTGCAACCCATTGCACCCATCCGTTATGCCGTCAGGATTAGCAGTATGGGTTACGCCATACCCGGCACAGTTATAGCCGTTGGCGTCATCATCCCCCTGGGCTGGCTCGACAATGCGATTGACAGCATTATGCGTAGCCAGTTTGATATTTCTACAGGACTGATTTTTAGTGGCACCCTGTTTGCGTTATTGTTCGCCTACCTGGTGCGCTTTCTTACCGTATCCCTGCATGCCGTAGAAACCGGACTGGAACGTATTACACCGTCCATGGATGAGGCAGCACGCTCCATGTCCTATACACCACTGGACATCCTCCGCAAGATCCACATCCCCATGCTCAGGGGCAGCCTGCTAACCGCCTTGCTACTGGTCTTTGTCGATGTACTCAAGGAGCTACCGGCAACCTTAATTTTACGCCCGTTTAATTTTAATACTCTCGCAGTACGCGCCTATGAACTCGCGGCCGATGAGCGCCTCGCAGACTCATCCACGGCCGCACTGGCTATAGTCCTTGCCGGTATCCTGCCGGTTATTTTATTAAGCTACTCACTCTCACGGTCACGCCATGAAGATACAACTGGAAATTAAACACGCCTCGGTCGCCTATGCTGACAAACCCGTTATTAACGATGTCAGCCTTGAACTGGAGGCCGGCACGATTGGCTGCCTGCTGGGGCCCAGTGGTTGTGGCAAGACCTCATTGCTTCGTGCTATCGCCGGTTTTGAACCCCTGAGCGCGGGCGAAATACAACTGCAGGGCCGCGTTGTTTCACGACCAGGTAATACCCTGGCACCGGAGCAGCGCAAGGTCGGCATGGTATTCCAGGACTTTGCCCTGTTCCCACATTTGAATGTCGGCAAAAATGTTGCCTTCGGCCTGAAACATTTGCCGGCCGTTGAACGTGATGCACGCGTTAATGAATTACTGGACCTGGTTAACCTGCGCCACTTGCGCGACAGCCATCCACACCAGCTTTCAGGTGGCCAGCAACAACGCATTGCACTGATACGGGCCATGGCACCACGCCCGGATATCCTGTTAATGGATGAACCCTTTTCCAGCCTCGATACTGAATTACGCGAACAACTTGCACGCGAAGTACGCCACCTGCTCAAACGTGACGGCATTACCGCAATACTCGTCACCCATGACCAGCTGGAGGCCTTTGCCATGGCTGATAAAATTGGTGTTATCTATGACGGGCAACTCAAACAATGGGATGAAGGCTACAACATATACCACACACCTTCCGACCGTTTTGTTGCCGACTTTATTGGCCAGGGCGTAATGCTAAAAGGTGAGGTTTTAAATTCACAACAGATTAAAATCGAACTCGGCATAATCGATGGCACCGTGCCCGCAGGCTGCAAACCCGGCTGTCCGGTTGAAGTGTTATTGCGCCCCGATGATGTTATCCATGATGACCATAGTGAATTACAACTGGAAGTAAGGAGCAGGACCTTTCGTGGCGCAGAATACCTCTACACCTTAATCCTGCCCAGTGGGCAGGATATTTTATGCCTGGTTCAAAGCCACCATAGCCATAATGTGGGTGAAAAAATAGGGGTGCGCCTTGAAATGGATGAACTTGCCATTTTTACAAAAGGCGATCAATAATCCAGGCTATTCCATAAACGGATAATCCGTATAACCCGCCGCATCACCACCATAAAACGTCGAAGCATCCGGCGCATTCAATGGCGCACCCCTGGCAAAACGCTCGGCCAGATCGGGGTTGGCGATATAGAGCTGGCCGAAGGCAACCAGTTGTGCCTGGTTGTTTTTTATTGCATCCGTAGCTCGTTCGAAGTCATAGCCATTATTAGCCATGTAAACGCCATTAAAGGCCTGCCTTATTTGTGCATAATCAAGATAGCTATCACCGTTCAACATATCACCTTCCAGCACGTGCAGATAGGCCAGTGAAAAGTTTGATAACATAGTTGCAACGGCATTAAATGTTGCCTGCGGATGACTGTCACTCATACTATTGAAACGGTTCTCTGGCGACAGCCGAACACCAACATGATCAGCGCCCCATACATCGATCACCGCTTCCAGCACTTCCTTCAACAGGCGCATACGGTTATTAATCTCACCACCGTACTCATCATTGCGC
>JAOUMO010000026.1 GCA_029881425.1 Gammaproteobacteria bacterium | reverse complement strand
AATGCTCGCCCCGACGCGATTCTTTAGCGTAGCAATCCGGTTTACACCATAGATAGCCTCGAGCCCTACATAGAAGGATGGATTCGTAAGGATAAAATCAACTGCTCCTGAAGCTACGGCAGGTGTGATAGCATCAAAATCGAGAGGTTTGATAGTAAAGTGATAACCAGGAATTTCCCGACTAAGGTAATCGGCTGTGGGTTGCCACTTGTGTAAAGTATGCTCTACACCTCGCTTGGCGAGGACACCGATAAACGCCTCCTTTTCTGCAGCAGAGACAGCAAAAGGATAGAGCAATAACAACACTATAAGATATAAAAAAATATTATTAATTTTAGGGCAATGAATAACTGCAAGAGATAATGTCATGGCAAACTGTATTTCACTTCTATAAATCGTCTACTGGTCTAATTTAATTCAATATTTCCCCACTCCTTTTTTATCAATTATTTACTATCAAAAACAGATCAATGCTGTAGTAAACAACTAAAAACATAACCCTGCTCATAGCTGTAATCCATCCATCAGATCGCAATATATCAATCTATACTTAACTCAGTAACAAGGAAGACAGATCACTTTTTATTGATCAATAAATCACGCCAGGGTACATTACCACCCTGTCAAACAATTTTCTCTGCTTTATATCAACATTAACAACAAATTAAGTGACGCCACAAACTAATGAACAGGCATAGAATGTTAAATAATTGTTAAATCAAGGAAGCAAGACTAAAACTAAAGCCTGCAAGACATTGGAATAACAACACCAACTATCCTGCCAAATAGACATTTATCAAATTATAAGTCATATAGAAACATATTTAATTAAATTGAAGCAGGGATTATCACCAGCTTTTTAAAACAGTTCATACTGATCCTGAATGACGCTTTCCATGGCATTATTTATAGCAGATAAAATGGTATTCGCTATAGGGGTTAACTGTTTTTCTATATAATGATTATAGTTTAATCGAGATAAATGACATTCCAGGGTTTCTGGTCCATTAACCGTAATCACATATTCTATCCAGCTGGCACTTTTATAACGTGACGGCCGACCCGTATCCTTAAACACCTGCTCGGCTTTTATTGCAGCTTGTGCATGAGGCGGTATATTTTTCTTATAATCCTGCAATTTCTGCCTTAGGCGTTTTCTATAAATGAGCTTGTCATCGTAATGACCTGCTTTGAGTCCCGAGACAACGCGCCTTATATAACCTTCGTATGACTCATCGTTAAATACCCGATGGTAGAGCTCCTGTTGAAAATCCTTTGCCAGCTGCGTCCAGTCAGTCCGCACCGACTCCAGGCCTTTAAATTTTAATTCCTGATTACCTTTAGAATCTTCTACCACACCTGCATATCGTTTCTTACTGCCTTTTACTGAACCGCGAATGGTTGGCATGAAAAATTTTATAAAGTGCGTTTCATATTCCATTTCGAGATATGACTTAATACCATAGTCAGCCTCGAGCTCCAGAGACCAGAACTGATTAACGTGCCGGATTAACTGTGCGCCAATGGCGTCGGCCTGTGCATTAGAAAGACGTTTACCCAGTGCCACAAATACAGAATCCGTATCGCCATAGATGACCGCATAACCTGCCGCTTCGATTAACTCAACGGTTTTCAGAATTACATCATGACTACGTTTTGTAATAGAACTGGTTAAACGCGAGTCATGAATGCGACAACCGGGCGTACCCAGGACACCATAAAATGAATTCATAATAATTTTAATTGCCTGGGACAGGGCCTTATTTTTTTTAAGCTTGGCTGTGTCTCTCGCCTCCCAGAGCTGTTTGATAATTTCCGGCAGGATAGTTTCTGACCTGGAAAAACTGGCACCATCATAACCGGGTATAGTATCAACCTCATCTTCATGCAGGGCAGCTATACGCGCATAGGGATCTACATTAAAGGTACGGATAATACTCGGATACAGGCTCTTATAATCCAGCACCAGCACACTATCGTGCATGCCGGGCACCGAGTCCATAACATAACCACCGGGAGCACCGGGACGCGCCTCATAATCCCCGATGTTTGGTGCCACATAGCCCTTACGATGCAAACGTGGCAAATACAGGTTATCGAAGGCTGCCACAGAGCCACCAATACGATCCATTTCGAGACCGGTCAACCGCGCTCTTTCAATGGCAAAATTGATAAGATCCGTATGCTCGAAGATATCCCATACCAGCTGACAATCCTCAAGATTATAAGCCGCTAACTTTAATTTTTCATTTTTAAACTGGCGTCGTATTTCTTTGGCTTTATATAAAGGGTCATGATGACTTGCCTCCTGGATTAATTTTCCCCGCCCCAGCAGTTCACTACCCACTGACTCCAGCGAAAAACTACTGAAAGAATAGGTGGCACTTTTTAGTGTATCGATACCATCCAGCACAACCCGCCCGGGTATCAATAGAAAGTAACGCCCAGTTTCATTTTCCTGCTGTCGCCAGAATGGCTTTGCACGCTGACGCCCGACCGTTAAAGGAATTTTTAACTGATCAGCCTTTCGTTGCAAAAATCTGAAATCAAAATTAATCACATTCCAGCCGATAAATACATCAGGGTCAATTTCATTAATCCAGGCAAGAAAGCGTTTTACTAATGCCGACTCATTATCGATGAATTCAATATTACTTTCTTCATTTGTAGCCTCAGCCGGATTACCCACCATCAATACCCGTTTGATGTTATTGGTAACAAAGGCAATAGAGAACAACTCATCGGTCTGGTAGTCGGTCTCGATATCAAATGACATGACGGTAAATTTTGGCTGATAATCCACCGGTGTGATACGCGGATTCACGATCACGCCTGATGTGTGTTGCACGTGGATTGATACAGGACCGGTTAAAAATCGCTCGGTAAGATAACGCTCAGGCGGTCTTATATCGGATTCAAGACAGCGAATATTATTTTCCTGGAGAACATCCCTTGCTCGATAAAAACACTGTTGTGACTGGAAATAAACACCCGCCATTGGCTCCGACTCAAAATTCTTCAACGCTAATGGTTTGATTTCGACAGCCTGTGACCTCAATAATAAAGCCCTGGCCTGCTCGACATCAGCCTGGCGGATAAAAAAAAGCACGGGATGACGATTAATAATGACCTTGAGCGGCCCGGCATCACTACTAAACCAGAACTCCAGCTGCACACCGTTATTGGTATCAAATGACTGCCGGGTTAGCAGGAAGGCTTTAATCACGAATAATATACTTTTAGAGAATTAGGTTTAGGGATTGATTTTAGCAAACAATCGAGGGTAGATCATAGTTGATTCAAATATTAGCTAAAACTGTGTTCTGACCCCACTTATTTGTGACCCCACTTATTTGCTAGCGACTTCAGACTTTATTCAAGAGAGTTTTTATTGTTCGCAACAATTCCTTTCCATCTACAGGTTTGTTTAACTTGGCACGGATACCTATACACTCCAGGTCAATAGCTGGCAGTGAGGCGCTATAGCCTGTACATAAAATAATAGGCAAGTCTGCGCGCACAGCCATAATTGCACCCGCCAGTTCCATGCCATCCAATCCAGGCATTGTTTTATCAGTTAAGACCAAATCATATTCTCCAGGACTGGCTGTAACTGCTTCAATGGCTTTCACTGGATCGCTCATATAAGTAGCGTTGTAACCATGGGTTTTCAAAAATTCGACTTCATAGGCGCCAATCGCCTGTTCATCATCCACAACCAGTATATGACTGGCAGAACTAGCCTCCAGGTACTCATCGTCTTCGATTTTATTTTCTTTTTCAACGATTGCTAATTCGACACTAGCAGCCGGGAAGAGTATCCTGAAAGTTGTACCCTGTACCGGATCCGTTTCTAGCAATATATGTCCTGCATATTCATGCACTATTCCATGAACAACTGATAGACCCATACCACTAGCTTCACCAAATGGTTTGCCACTATAATAAGGATCAAATATTTTCTTTAGCATATAATCCGCAATACCAGTACCTGTATCCCTAATTACCAACTCTATAAACTCACCATTTATTTCATAATGACAGGATGCGCAATGTAATCCTCTAAACTCTGATTTCTGCAACCCTATATCTATGCGCCCTTTGTCACTCATCGCATCCCTGGCGTTGATTAACAAATTCAGTACCATCTGCTGAAATTGGACAGGGTCTATTTCCATAGCTGGCAGGTTGTCCTCCACCTGCAGGTGTAATTCGATACTGGCTGGTAAGCTAGGGCGCAACATCTTTATGGTTTCATCAAGCAATACCGATGGCATTAAAACTTCTGGGTGACTTATTCCTTTACTGGTAAACATCTGCATTTGTGAAACAAGATCACTCGCCCGTTTAGCTGATGTATAAATCTGTTGCAGATATTGTGCCTGCTTGCTCTTTTCGTCCTTTATATAGAAGTTTTGTAATAATTCGGTATAACCCAGTACAGTACCTAAAATATTGTTAAAATTATGTGACATGCCATTTGACAAATGCCCTATGGACTCCATTTTATGGGCATGACGCACCTTATCTTCTATCTGACGAATATGTTTCTCATTGGTCTTGGCCTTCAACAAATAACCTACACGCCCAAAAAGCACTGACCAGTAAATAGGCTTAGTAATGAAATCAACAGCACCAGCATCAAATGCCTGATTTACAGATTCATCATCATTAAGGCTGGTAAGCATAAGAATTAGCGTATCCTTTCCCTCTTCAAGAGATCGTATACGTCGGCAGGTTTCAAAACCATCCATAGCGGGCATCACCGCATCCAGCAGGACCATAACGGGGTGCTGTTGCTCAAATATTGAAATCGCAGCCTCTCCACTACTCGCCTCCAGCACACTATAACCTTTATTTTCAAGCGCGGTTTTTAGTATTAATCTCTGTGCAGGATCATCATCAACTACCAGAATCGAATTAGAACTCAAGTTATTTGATGACTGCATCTCTTTATCCAACTGTGACATGTATGCCCTCTGGAACACCATTTCGTTCAATCTAGAATCTTTTTTTATAGCTAAATATATAAAATAGCATCAATCTATATTAAACACAGAATATGATAATGCTCAACCCCGTCTCATCAAATTGGGCTTCTACTTATTATGGGTTTACACATTTATTACGAATTACCATAACGCCACGTCAACCTGATAGTTTCAATTGTTTTAAAATCGGCATGAATGAAGCCTGCTTGCCTCGCGCTATCCAGATAACAGGAATAAATGGAGCGGTCCAGGCATGAAATCAGTTGCCAACTGGCAAAGTACAAATTTTCAGAATAAGACAGAAATGAAAAGGAACATTCACCCCAAACACCTAACCAGGACAACCGAAATATTATCTCCACCCCCCGCATCATTCGCCCGCGTAATCAACTCATCCACACAGCCCTGCAAATCAGATGCACCACTCACCACAGCCAAAATCTCATCATCACTCAAGGTATTCGTCAAACCATCTGAACACAATAAAAACACATCACCCGCCACCCACATGGAGCTATACATTGCCGGTGTAATAACATTCTCCAGCCCGATACCCTTGCTCAGTACATGATGATAGGGTGATTGCATATACTGTGCCTGGCTAATGGCACCGTTATCGAGCATTTGCTGTGCCACGGTGTGATCTTTACTGAGCAGCTGTATCTCACGATTACGGATACGGTAACAGCGTGAATCGCCGAGGTTGGCCAGGGTGAATTGATTATCCTTAAACAACAGCGCAACCAGGGTGGTGGACATTGAGGATAAAAGCTGATCCTGTGACTGTTGATCAATAACCTGCTGGTTGATATTAACTAGTGCGTGTACCAGCTGGTTTTCCAGCCATTGCTCGGTAAAGCCACCGGTATTTTCACGTTGTAAAACATCGATACTAATCATTTGTTCCAGTGTATCAACAGCCAGTTTGCTGGCCACTTCACCACCTTCATAACCACCGACACCATCAGCTACCGCGGCCAGTGCTGCATTTGCATCGTCAAACTGGCAATAAACGATACTGTCTTCGTTATTCTTCCTGACAAGCCCCCTGTCGGTACCACCCTGTATCTCGAAGTGACTCATTACTGGCCCCCATCCCCTGGCATTGCCTTGTTTAATGCCTCCGCCATTTCCTTACCGGTAGCATAACGTTTGTCAGGGTCTTTCTGTAACGCCTTGTTCACAATGCGTGTGGCACTACTGGGTAAATCACTCCGCACATCCCTGATGGGCCTGTGTTTCTCGTGGGTGATCTTGTATGCGAGGTTACCCAGGCTGTCAGCATTAAATGGCAGTATACCGGTAAGTAACTGGTAAAAACTGACACCGAGCGAATAGATATCGGCACGGCCATCGACGTGGTTACCGGTCATCTGTTCCGGCGCCATATAGGAGGGGCTGCCGAGGAAACTACCGGTACGGGTTTTAACGCTATCAGTGATCCGTGCAATACCGAAGTCGGCCACTTTTACCTGGCCGGTTTTTGGATCGTACATAATATTGCTGGGCTTTATATCACGATGCACAATCTTCTGTTCATGGGCATAGGCCAGGGTCTCCGCCACCACCTTACTAATGCGATAGACTTCATTGACCGGTAGCAGTTTTTCTTTTTTGGTGAATTCACTCAGGGAGACGCCGGGCACATAATCCATGGCAATGAAGGCAAAGTCTTCTTCATCACCGACGTCATACACGGTGACGATGTTCGGGTGATTTAAGCGACCCGCCGCCTCGGCCTCACGGAAGAAACGCGACTTGATCGATTTGATTTCATTTTTCGATAGCTGTGAGTAATCCAGCGTTTTAATCGCGACCTGACGATTGATCTTGGGGTCCCTGCCGAGGTAGACCACACCCATCGCACCACGACCTAGTTCACGCTCGATTTCATAACGACCGAGCACGGGTAATTGCAGGTCCAGTTCAGGCATCACCAGTGTTTTTGAACCCTGTAGCGCACCAATTACTTCTGTCTTGGTGCCAGAGACATTGGTCAGGGTTTGCAGGCGTTTCTGTATATCCTTGAAGTCAGCCTTGCGTACTTCAATTTCGCTGTAAACCTGTAAGGCCTTATCGTATTGACGACGTCGCTCGAAGCCAAGACCGATCTCATATAACAGCTCCAGCACATCGGTGGTCGGTTTACACTTTAACAGGGTCGGCATAGCCTTATCATGATCGCCCTGTTCAAACTGGTACTGGCCCAGTCGCCATAGTGCATCATAAGTACCCAGGCTTGAATGATTTAAACGCGCCTCGAATTTCCGATCCACACGTACAATAATGTGCGCAGTAATGATAAACAGGTAAAGCGCGACCCATGCCATCCATGCCCCCTGCGTAAGCAATAGACCATATTGTGCAACCAGTAAGGCAAAGACGATAAACAGGGTTAACAGGGTAGCGGTATGTTTTTGCAGGCGCGGCAATAAGTACAGGGCATAGGCAAAGGCAAGGACCAGTAAAATAATTTTCAGCCAGTAGGACCACTGGGGTGAGTAGTAGGTTTTACTGGCCAACAGGTTACTCATACCCTGCTGCAATTGTTGTAACTGGTTTTTGTCTGAGCCGATCAGTATTACTTTTTTACTGAAGCTCGAAGCCGGGGTATTGAGCGCCTCCTCGAGGCTGAGTATATCGGCAGCATTGTGATTAACGGGATAATTTAAAATATAACCTGCGGGATTGGTATGCAATGTATTACCGTCCAGTAGCACACCGGACTGTTGTTGCCAGTCAATGGTTTTATTTTTTAAATAGCGCGCATAGGTTTCGAGCAACAGGTCAGGAAACAGTTTTGAAACGGATGCGTCATACCAGATTAAGGGCCGGGTCAGTTTATGTCCTGCAGAATAATAAAACGGCAGGTGCGTATAATTTACTGCCTGGCTCGCGATTGCCATCTCACTTTTGGCCGGCATAAAAAAGGCGACCACGGGTGCCATTACAGACGTATCCTCGACCAGGTCAAGCATCGTGCTCACATTCACCGGCAGCGTAGCGTCCAGGCTAACAGCCACACCACTCAATACACTATAACGATCCAGGGTCCACACCAGTTTGGTTAACTCACCCTGCGTCATCTCCCATTTATCGGCCTCGGTCTCTTCGGCGGTTGCTTTTTTGTCGTCTTCCTTGCGCTGGTAATCGGCAAACAGGGTTTGTGGCGTGATGAATGCAGTAACTGCAGATTTAGATCGATTGAGTTTTTTGAGCAGCTGGCGCAGCTGTGAAACCTGCTCCGGGTCCTGTATCAGGTTATCGGGCACCTGTATTAGCTGGATATTATCCACTCGGTCAGATTGGGGCAGGATCCACTGGCCCGCACTGAACATCGCCGTATCCAGACAGGCTGTAGATTTCAAGCCTGTACTGCCTGCGGCCAGCAGTAGCGCCAATACCAGCAGCAGGCCACTGAGTGACCTGAGCCGAATCGATAAGGGAGTTTTATAGGGCATCTAAGCTAAATATTTTTTAATTATTATGATCTATTTTAGTTGCTTATGGCTAAAACGCTAACCATCCGGCTGAATCAGCCTGAAATCAGTGTTTTTGCTGCTTTTGTACTGGCGCACCCACGCGTACCCGCCCTACCATATAACGCGCTGACTAGAGCACTTCAACACGCATATGGGGGAACAGGATAACGTCACGGATCGATGGTGAGTCGGTAAACAGCATCACCAGCCGGTCTATACCTATACCCTCACCCGCCGTAGGCGGCAGGCCGTGTTCCAGTGCGCGGATATAGTCGGCATCGTAATGCATCGCCTCGTCATCACCGGCATCTTTTTCTGCAACCTGCGCCATGAAGCGCTCAGCCTGGTCCTCGGCATCATTCAACTCGGAGAAGCCATTGGCAATTTCACGGCCACCGACAAAGAATTCAAAGCGATCGGTAATAAAATCATTATGATCATTGCGGCGAGCCAGCGGTGACACCTCGGTTGGGTATTCGGTAATGAAGGTTGGGTTCATCAGTCGGTGCTCTACCGTCTTTTCAAATATTTCGATCTGCACCTTGCCCAGGCCGTAGCCATCTTTTAACGGTATACCCAGTGACTCTGCAATGCCGCGGGCCTTATCCATATCGCTTAAATCCTCGGCCTTGATATCGGGGTTAAATTTCAGGATCGAATCAAATACCGAGATGCGATCAAAGGGCTTGCCAAAGTCGTAGCTGTCGTCCTGGTACTGGATCTGTGTAGTACCGACAACATCTTCTGCAATACCACGCAGCAGGGCCTCGGTAATATCCATCAGGTCACGGTAGTCCGCATAGGACTGGTAAAATTCCAGCATGGTAAATTCCGGGTTATGGCGCGTGGAGACACCCTCGTTACGGAAATTACGATTGATTTCAAACACCTTTTCGAAACCACCCACGACCAGGCGCTTTAAATACAGCTCGGGCGCGATACGCATAAACATCGGCATGTCGAGTGCGTTGTGGTGGGTCTCGAAGGGGCGTGCCGTCGCACCACCAGGAATCGCCTGTAGCATGGGCGTTTCAACATCGATAAAGCCACGCTCGTCAAAGAAGCGACGGATATAGGAAATAATTTTGGACCGCATCTTAAAGGTGTTTTTCACCTCCTCGTTCATCACCAGGTCCACATAACGCTGGCGGTAACGGGTTTCCTGGTCCGACAGGCCGTGCCACTTCTCAGGCAGCGGTCGCAGGGATTTGGTTAGCAGGCGGATCTGGTCAACTTTGACCGACAGCTCACCGGTCTTGGTTTTAAACACGACACCTTCGGCACCGATAATGTCGCCCACATCCCACTTTTTAAAGCCCTCGTTATAGACACCTTCAGGCAGGCTGTCGCGCTGTAAAAATAACTGGATGCGGCCGGACATGTCCTGCAGCTGGGTAAAGCTGGCCTTACCCATGATGCGTTTCGCCATCATGCGACCGGCCACTTTTACACGTACCGGCGAGGCCTCGAGTTCTTCTGCGGATTGCTCACCGTATTCGCTGTGAATTTCTGCGGCCAGTGCATCACGACGAAAATCGTTAGGAAAGGCATTACCCGCTTCACGTAACACATTTAATTTGTCACGGCGCTGGGCAATTAGTTTGTTTTCGTCCTGTTGCTCTTCGATGTTCTGTTCTTTATCGGTCATAGGTTTTGTCTTGTTTGCTTTAATAACAATTACAGGCCACTTTTTAAACTGGCTTCAATAAACATATCAATACCACCATCGAGTACCGCCTGGGTATTGCCGGTTTCGACATTGGTGCGTAAATCTTTTATCCGGGACGCATCCAGCACATAGGAGCGTATCTGGCTACCCCAGCCAATGTCGGATTTTGAATCTTCCACGGCCTGCTGGTCACCACGGCGTTTTTGCAACTCGAGCTCATACAATTTGGCTTTTAACTGCTTCATTGCGGTGGCCTTGTTCTTGTGCTGCGAACGGTCATTCTGGCACTGTACCACGACACCCGTCGGGTTATGTGTAATACGCACAGCGGATTCGGTACGGTTAACGTGCTGGCCACCGGCACCGGAGGCACGGTAGACATCGATACGCAGGTCGGCCGGGTTGATGTCGATATCGATATCGTCATCGACTTCCGGTGACACAAATACCGCGGAAAACGAGGTGTGGCGGCGGTTACCTGAATCAAACGGGGATTTCCTGACGAGGCGATGTACGCCGGTCTCGGTCCTTAACCAGCCGTAGGCGTATTCACCCTCGTAGCGGATGGTGGCTCCTTTAATACCGGCCACATCACCGGCCGAGCACTCGATCAATTCGGTTTTAAAGCCATGCGCCTCACCCCAGCGTAAATACATACGCAGCAGCATTTCGGCCCAGTCCTGTGCCTCGGTACCACCGGAGCCGGACTGGATTTCGAGAAAGGCATTATTGGCATCCATTTCACCGGAAAACATGCGGCGGAATTCGAGATCGGCTATCTTTGTTTCCATCTCGGCCAGGTCAGCAACCACGGCATCCACGCTATCCCTGTCGTCTTCTTCTGCGGCCATCTCCAGCAGTTCCCTGGCATCGGTCAGGCCATTCAGCATGGTCTCGATGGTGATAACAATCGCTTCAAGACGGGCACGATCCTGCCCCAGTTTCTGTGCACGTTCCGGATTATTCCAGACATCCGGCTGCTCCAGCTCGCGTTTGACCTCGTCTAACTCTTCCTTGCGCTGGTCGAAGTCAAAGGTACCCCCTAAGTGACTGCGTACGCTCACTGAGATCATCTATCTGATTTTGAATGGGGTTAATTTCTAACATTTTCCGGGATCAATCTTGATTGTCTAAATGGGCCGCTATATTACAACATCGGCGGACTTAACCCAAGGTTATTGCTGCGCAGATTTTTTGGCGACATCATTGCGTAGATACACCGGCAGGGCCTGTGCCGCATCCACTCCTTTACCCTGTGCGAAATCGGCGACGGCCAGTCGTGCTATGGTTTTTGCCTGCGGGAAGTAATCAGCAAACTGCCTGCTCGCATCAACACCCATGGAACCACTCAGCGACTCAGCATAGGTCTGCCAGCCACTACCGGCACCGACCCAGTCATCACCTTCGGGCCGGCTCAATTGATCGGGGGGTATCACCAGTTCATCATCCACCAGCAGCATCAACCCCTCCGCGTTTAACCTATAGGCACCCCAGTAGACATCGCCCATGCGGGCATCAATTGCCGCCAGCACCTGGTTATGCTGATGATCCTCATACACCGCCTGCGCAATGGAGGCCAGCGTCGACACAGGCACCACCGGCAGCTCCGCAGCAAAGGCCAGCCCCTGCACCACGCCGGTCGCAATGCGCACCCCGGTAAAGGAACCGGGCCCGCGCCCAAAGGCCAGTGCATCCAGCTGGGCAACGCCTATACCCGCATCGGCGAGTAATTGCTCGACCATACCCAGGATCAGGTGGGTATGGACGCGGGGTGCCAGCTGGTAGATCTGTTCGATATGACCATCGATATAAAGCGCTGCGGAGCAGGCCTCGGTGGAGGTATCGAGGGCGAGGAGTTTTGTTTTTTGTGTTGTCATTAGGTGGGGTAGTTTATATGTAATTGGGGTACTTTCAAAATTGGGTTTCATTTAGATAATAAATACGTACCCAATGTTGATTATTTCTTTTGAGGTGCTGTTTCGCCCCCTGGCGATACCTGTTAGGGTAATAGTGTTACCCATGTCCTTGAACTCTTTTGTTACCTATGTGTGTGAACCGTACACGTCCAAGACAGTTTGAAAGCCCCGAGCATTGTTAACCGAAGATCATAGAGTTTATTAGTGTACTGTTGTTGTTTTAACTTCGTTACCGGGTCAGCTCGATTATGAATTACATCCTTGTGATTCGCCCTTCGGGTCGTGCGGAGCGCGTTTAAAATTGTTCCAGACAATTTTATCTGTGAGGATGCCAGAGTAATCATTTAGGTAGTTATGACGTGTTTTGAAAGGTTTTGATTTTGTATCCCTCTCACCGTTTGCCGAGCATTGATTCCATATAGGGTAAATCTGCCAGGGATGGCGGATTTAGTTTTGTTGAGCAGGGAGGCGAATCAAAACGACCCGGCAACAAAGATAAAACAGTAACAGCTTACTAAGTAATTTGAGATCGCGGGTTACCAATGCTCGGGGCTTTCAAACTGTGCTGGGCGGCGTTTTCTTGCCTACTTCTTTGTCGCTGTAGACAAAGAAGTAGGTCGCCAACAGGCGAAACACCACCTCAAAAGAAACCAATAACTAAAATCATCCATTATCCAACCAAATGAACACGAATAATCCCTATACAAAAAACCCACAAACATCCTCAATCCGCTCTGTCACCGGCATATCCGGCAAGCTCTTAATAAACAACTTACCATAGGGCTTACTCTGCAAGCGCGGATCACACAACATCAACACACCATAATCCGTTACATCACGAATCAGGCGACCGGCCCCCTGCTTCAATGCAATCACCGCCTGTGGTAACTGGTAATCCATAAACGGGTTACCGCCGGACTGGCGAATTGCATCCAGGCGAGCCTGCATGACCGGGTCGCCCGGTGAGGCAAAGGGCAGTTTATCGATAATCACACAGGACAGGGCCTCGCCCCGCACGTCCACCCCTTCCCAGAAACTGGAGGTACCGAGTAACACGGCGTTACCCAGTTCCTTAAATTTATTCAGCAACTGGTGCTTGGGCAGGCTGCCCTGCACGAGGATGGGGTAATCGATTTTTGAGCTAAGTAACTGCTGTGCCTCATTCAATGCACGGTAACTGGTGAATAATAAAAAGGCACGGCCACCACTGGCCTTGAGCACGGGTATTGCCTGCTCGATCACCTTCGCGGTGAAATCATAACGGGAGGGTTCGGGTAAATTTTGCGGCAGGAACAGGACGCTTTGCTGCTGGTAATCAAACGGGCTGTCCCACTGGCCCTGCTGGTAATCCTGCAGGCCGAGGCTCAATGCAAAATGACTGAAGTCGTTACCCACCTGCAAGGTCGCCGAGGTAAAGACCCAGCTACCCCCCAGTGATTGCTGGTGGCTGCTGAACAGGCCGGCCACGTCCAGCGGTGTCATGTTGAGCACAAAACCGCTGGTGTAGGTTTCGTACCAGTAAATGTATTGCTGCGTATCCTCGCCATCAACAGCGGCAGTATTTGTACCGTAGCTGGCGAGATTCTGTTTTAACAGGGTGCAGCGAATATAGCACTGCTCCAGGCCCTTGCTGCGTTCACCGCCCAGTTCCAGCAGCGCAGCGAGTTCATCGAGACAGGCTTCAAGCTCCTTACGCGCCTTGACCAGCTGGGGCTTGTTGGTGATTTTCTGCCAGCCATCACGCTGGCTGTCGGCCCCCAGGGCGAGGCGGAAATCCTGCATCGCCTTTTTCAACTCATCGGCGGCATCGCGGATTTCTACCATGTCGGGTGCCTCCTGTACCTGCTCCGCAATGCTGTCATTTACCAGCGCCATGATCTGCCGGCTGCTGATGGTGCGGCCAAAGAAACGGGTCGCTATGTCAGCCAGCTGGTGTGCCTCATCGATAATAAAGACTTCGGCACTGGGTAGTAGCTCGCCAAAGCCCTCTTCCTTAATCGCCATATCCGCGAGCAGCAGGTGGTGATTGACCACCACCACATCGGCCTCCTGTGCACCGCGCCGGGCCTTGGCGACGAAACAGTCATTCCAGTCCGGGCACTCGCTACCGAGGCAGTTGTCAGCCGTGGATGTGACCAGTGGCCAGACCCGGGCATCTTCCTTGATTTCCGACATTTCAGCGATATCACCGCTCAGGGTAGACTTCCCCCAGGCCTTGATGCGCTGCAGGTGATCCATGGTTTCGCGGGTAAGGTAACCCTGTTGCGATGACATCTTCAGCCGGTGGGTACAGAGGTAATTGGATCGCCCCTTTAACAGGGCGGCGGGTATGGTAATACCAAGGGATTTCATCACCACCGGCAAATCACTGTGGAACAGCTGATCCTGCAGGTGGCGGGTACCGGTGGAAATGAGTGCCTTTTTACCGGACAGCAGCACCGGTACCAGGTAGGCGAAGGTTTTACCGATACCGGTTCCGGCCTCGGCGATCAATACCTGTTTGTTTTTCAGTACCGATTCAATCGCACTGCTCAGGCCCTGCTGTCCTTCACGCGGCACGAAGCCATCAAGGGTTTCACTGAAGGGGCCGTTGGCACCTAACAAATCGGCTGTCTGCATTACCATAAATTACTGCAACTGCTGGCTTTTTGCCGCGGCCTTCTCTGCTGCCTGCGGCTGGTCCAGTGCCGTATAGGCGCGGGATATTAATAACCAGTTGTAGGACTGGAGCTCGGGTTTACTACGGGCATAGCTGTTGGAGCGACGCGCCATTTGCAGCGCCTGCTGGGGTTCCTGCTTGCCGAGGTAGGTGACAGCCATTCGCGTCCAGACCTCGGGTTGTTTGGCATCCACGCGCAGGGCGCGTTCGAGAATAAACAGGGCGCGCCCCCATTGCTGCTGCTCGATCGATTCATCCGCATCCTGGATCAGTGCCGCCATTGCCGGTGACATACCGGCGGCATTGCGGTCTATACCCGCCCTGGCCTGTTTGTCCGTGGTTTCGCCCTGCAGGGGATCCCAGGTCTTTTCCATCGGTGCACTACAGGCGGTCAACAGTAAGCTGCTTAAAAACAGGGCCTGCAGCCTTAGTTGAACAGGTTGTCGAAAAATGATGATGTGCATTCAGCCCTCTGGGTGGGTACGGACCCGGGTAAAAAGGCTAATTCTACCGCACCTTTGCAGGCTTTTTCATAAATACCGCCCGTTTGGCTATCAATCCAGTGTTTTTGCAGGCCTTCGGGTAGCTCCATGTGTAAATCCTGCAGTGGTATCTGCTGCATTAACCGGGTCCATATTTTCAGGGCACCGGAGGCACCGGTAAGCCCGGTACTTTTATTATCATCACGACCCAGCCAGACCACGGCCATCCTGCCTTCGGAAAAACCCGCGAACCAGCTATCGCGTAAATCATCGGTGGTACCGGTTTTACCGGCGACATTCACCGGCAGACTCTTTTGTAGTGATTGAGCAGTCCCGGTTTTGGTGACCTGGTTGAGTATGCTATTCACCAGGTAAACAGGCTCGGGCTTGAGCGTCTGTTCCAGCTTTAAGGGATAACGACTCAGTGGCTTGCTGTTTTGATCCAGCACTTCACGTATCGCCCGTAGCGGGATATTAAAACCCTTGGCTGCCAGTGTCTGGTACATGTTCGCGACATTCATAGGCGAGAGATTAAAGGCCCCCAGGGTCATGGAGGGATAAGGCGGTACCTCGCGCTCAATACCCAGGTCATTCAGCGTATCGACGATATCCGGCAGGCCTACGTCGAGACCCAGTCGCACCGTGGGTATATTGCGCGACAATAAAAGCCCTTTATAAAGCGGTATGTCACCGAGAAATTCCTTATCGTAGTTTTGTGGTGACCATATATCACCATTACGCGCCTTTAAATGTAACGGGGTGTCATCCAGCAAGGTGGCCAGGTTATATTTTTCTGGCCGCCTGAGTGCCGCCAGATAAATACCCGGCTTGATTAAAGAGCCTACCTGCCGCACCGCATCCAGCGCCCGGTTAAAACCGTGAAAGTCCGGTTCGCGATCACCGACCACGGCCTGTATTTCGCCATTTTCGGGGGAGGCCACGATCACGGCGGCCTGTAGCTGATCCGCCATGGGATAAAATTTTTCCAGCTGTGCCACGCCCTGCTTCACAGCACCTTCTGCGGCTCGCTGGACGGTCGGATCCAGCGTGGTAAAGATTTTCAAACCCGAGGACCGCAAGTCATCTTCATTGTAATCGGCCTTCAGTTGGCGCTTGAGCAGGTCGATAAAGGCCGGATAAGGATTAGATGACTTATGGGCCCGGGTCACTATTCCCAGTGGCCTGGCCTTATAGATTTCGAACTGCTCATCCGTAATCACGTCCTGGTCATGCATTTTTCCCAGTACCTGGTTTCGCCGTTCTATGGCGCGTTGTGGATGGCGTCGTGGGTCATACCAGGAAGGCCCCTTCACCAGGCCGACCAGTAAGGCAAGCTGATCTTTACTCAATTTGTTAAGCGCTTTATCGAAATAGAAATGACTGGCCAGTGCAAAACCATGTACCTGTTTGGCACCCTGCTGCCCGAGATAGACCTCATTAAGATAGATCTCCAGGATCAGGGCCTTGTCATAATGAAACTCGAGTAACAACGACATGATCGCTTCATTGAATTTACGCCACAGGCTGCGTTCCGAGCTCAGGAACAGGTTCTTCACCAGTTGCTGGGTTAGTGTACTGCCACCCTGCACTGTGCCGCCGGCAGAGATGTTCGCAATCATGGCACGGACAATAGAACGGGGATCTATACCCCAGTGCTCATAAAAACGTCGATCCTCAACCGATAATAAGGTCAACACCAGGTAATCAGGGACCTGGTCCAGCTTTATCAGCTCCCTGTCTTCGGCCTGTGAGGGATAAATACCGGCTATGCGCGCGGGCTCAAGGCGCAATAGTGCAATCGGTTGCTGACTATAGAGCGCGTATAGACCCGCAACCCTATCCCGTGAGAAGTCGACACGTAGTGCCTGGGATTTGTGTAGGCCATCGGAAAACATGAAGTCACGACTAATCAGCTCAAAATGACTTTGGTTCCAGAAACGGTATTCTCCGGGCCGTGTGGGAATTTGGCTAACCTGCCGGTAGCCAATAAGCCGTAGCTCCTGCTCGAACTGTTGCACTGATAGCTTTTGATCAATAAACAGTTCAAGCGGACGCGCATAGACCTGTGATGGCAGGGACCATATTTTGCCTTCAAACTTTTGCGTAATCCGAATATCCAGGTAGATGATATAGAGACTAAATACGAGGCCTGACACCAGTAATGCAGACATGAAAAAACGACTCCGCAGCAGCCTGACAAACAGGCCTGCAGGTTTAACGCGACGGGATGACTTTCTGGTCTTTCGTTTTGGTGAATGTTTCTTTTTCGGTGCCATATGCGCGCTATACTACAGGTAATCCTGTTGAATTACTGATCGGTTAACCAAAATGACTAACTATCAGGAAAAAATGGTTCAAGCCATGCTAGAACCTGATTTCTATGATCATCCTGTTGATCAGGTTGAGCTGATACAGACCCATATTTCCTGGGTATTCCTTACCGGTGAGTTCGCCTACAAGGTCAAAAAACCGGTGAATTTTGGCTTCCTCGATTTCACCAGTCTCGCGAAGCGCAAATTTTACTGTGAAGAGGAGCTACGGCTCAACAGGCGATTAGCTCCGCAGATCTACCTGGGTGTGATACCGATTACAGAACAGCAAAATAT
>JAOUMO010000025.1 GCA_029881425.1 Gammaproteobacteria bacterium | reverse complement strand
TGTCGACATGTATTGTCATTGCCATGGCTATTGCCTCACTTCATCTCTTTGGCTTTTTCGGCAACTTCTTCGATGCCGCCCACCATGTAGAATGCCTGTTCTGGCACATGGTCGTATTCACCGTCGAGGATCGCCTTGAAGCTGGCCAGGGTCTCTTTCAGTGATACGTACTTACCGGCTGAGCCGGTGAATACTTCTGCTACGAAGAAGGGCTGTGACAGGAAGCGCTGGATCTTACGAGCACGGGCTACCGACTGCTTGTCTTCGTCAGACAACTCATCCATACCGAGGATGGCGATGATGTCTTTCAGTTCTTTATAACGCTGCAATGTACCCTGTACACCACGTGCGATGTTGTAGTGATCGGCACCAACAACCTGTGGGTCGAGCTGGCGTGAGGTTGAGTCCAGTGGATCAACCGCAGGGTAGATACCCAGCTCAGCGATCTGGCGTGACAGTACTAATGTCGCGTCAAGATGTGCGAATGTTGTAGCAGGTGAGGGGTCAGTCAGGTCATCCGCAGGTACATAAACCGCCTGGAACGAGGTGATCGAACCGGTCTTGGTTGATGTAATACGTTCCTGCAGTACACCCATTTCTTCTGCCAGTGTTGGCTGGTAACCTACCGCTGAAGGCATACGGCCCAGCAGTGCGGATACCTCGGTTCCCGCCAGTGTGTAACGGTAGATGTTATCGATGAACATCAGTACGTCACGGCCTTCATCACGGAAATGCTCGGCCATGGTCAGGCCGGTCAGCGCTACACGCAGACGATTTCCTGGAGGCTCATTCATCTGGCCATAGACCAGTGCTACCTTATCGAGCACGCCGCCTTCCTGCATTTCGTGGTAGAAGTCGTTACCCTCACGAGTACGCTCACCTACACCAGCGAATACTGAGAAGCCGCTATGCTCTACCGCGATGTTACGAATCAGCTCCATCAGGGTTACGGTTTTACCTACACCCGCACCACCGAACAGACCGACCTTACCACCCTTGGAAATAGGCATGATCAGGTCAATAACCTTGATACCGGTTTCGAGGATTTCAATTTCTGAAGACAGCTCTTCGTACCTGGGTGCTGCACGATGAATAGGCAGGGTCGACTCATGGCCAATTTCACCGGCCTGGTCGATGGGCTCACCCAGTACATTCATTACACGACCCAGTGTTTTCTGACCGACAGGTACAGAAATAGGCGCACCCGTGTTGCTCACGTCAAGACCACGCTTCAGGCCATCGGTAGCACCCATCGCGATTGTACGTACAACACCATCACCCAACTGCGCCTGTACTTCTAATGTCAGGCCTGCGCTTTCTATTCTTAACGCATCGTACACCTTGGGAATGCTGTCCCTTGGGAACTCAACGTCGATCACCGCACCGATGATTTCGACAACTTTTCCAGCACTCATAGACTGATCCTCTAACTTTTAAATTCTTTATAAACGATTATACAGCGGCCGCACCGGCAACAATTTCGGAAATTTCCTGAGTAATTGCTGCCTGACGCGCTTTGTTATACATGGTTTCAAGTGAGCTGATAATATCGCCGGCATTATCGGTTGCGCTCTTCATCGCAATCATACGGGCAGACATCTCACAGGCTATATTTTCTACCACACCCTGGTACACCTGCGATTCAATGAAACGCATTAACAGGCTGTCTAATATCACCTTTGAATCGGGCTCATAAATGTAATCCCAGTGATGTCTCAGCGCCTCATCTTCGGGGCCGGCAATCGGTAACAGTTTGTTGATGTTGGCTGTCTGCGTCATGGTGTTAACGAATTCGTTACTGACCAGGTACAGCTCATCAATCTTGCCGTCCTCAAATGCATCCAGCATCACCTTGATAGTACCAATCAGTTCTTCAAGGTGAGGCGTGTCACCGAGGTGACTGGCCTGCGCAACCACATTGGCACCACGACGTTTAAAATACTCAGTCGCCTTGCGGCCAATCGCTACTACATCAATTTCGATCCCCTTTTCATTGAACGCAATCATATCGTTTAGCGTTTTCTTGAAAAGGTTTACATTTAAACCGCCACATAAACCACGGTCTGAAGTAATTACTATATAACCGACACGCTTAACTTCTCGTTCCATCATGAACGGGTGTTTAATTTCTGCATGTGCCTGATGAAGATGCGCAATAACATTACGCATCTTCTCGGCATAGGGTCGAGTTGCAGTCATGCGGTCCTGCGCCTTGCGCATTTTGCTGGCTGCAACCATTTCCATGGCTTTAGTAATCTTCTGAGTATTCTTAATACTCTTTATCTTACTTCGTATTTCTTTTGCACCGGACATGGCTTAACTCCGACTACCAAACACCGTTGGCTTTGAATGCATCCAGCGCAGCTTTCATCTGAGCTGAGATGTCATCGTTATAATCACCGGTTTCTTCAATCATGTTAACCAGGTCGGCATTGTTGCTCTTCAGGTAGGACAGCATAGACGCTTCAAAATCAAGAATCTTGTTAACGGCTACGTCATCCATATAACCCTGGTCAACTGCAAACAATGTAAACGCCATTGCCGCTATACCCATGGGCGAGTACTGCGCCTGCTTCATCAGTTCAGTAACGCGCTCACCACGTTCCAGCTGTGCACGGGTCGCATCGTCAAGATCAGATGCAAACTGTGCGAAGGCCGCCAGTTCACGGAACTGCGCCAGTGCCAGACGCACACCACCACCCAGTTTCTTGATGATCTTGGTCTGTGCCGCACCACCTACACGTGATACCGACAGACCCGCATTAATCGCAGGACGGATACCGGCGTTAAACAGGTCAGACTCAAGGAAGATCTGGCCATCGGTAATCGAGATAACGTTGGTCGGTACGAATGCCGATACGTCACCGTCCTGGGTTTCGATAATCGGTAATGCGGTTAGTGAACCGGTTTTACCTTTAACGGCACCGTTGGTATGTGCTTCTACATAAGCCGCGTTAACACGTGATGCGCGTTCCAGCAGGCGTGAATGTAAATAGAATACATCACCAGGATAGGCTTCACGACCCGGCGGACGACGCAGTAACAGGGATACCTGACGGTAGGCCCATGCCTGCTTGGTTAAATCATCATAGACGATCAGTGCGTCGCCACCGTTATCACGGTAGAACTCACCCATGGAGCAACCGGAGTAGGGGGCAATGTACTGCATTGCAGCAGAATCAGATGCTGCCGCCGCAACCACAATGGTGTGCTCCATTGCGCCATGCTCTTCCAGCTTGCGAACCACGTTGGCAATGGTTGATGCCTTCTGGCCAACCGCAACATAGATACATTTTACGCCTGTACCCTTCTGGTTGATGATGGCATCAATCGCTACCGCAGTTTTACCTGTCTGGCGATCGCCGATAATCAGCTCACGCTGACCACGACCGATGGGCACCATTGCATCGATTGATTTCAGGCCGGTCTGTACTGGCTCATCAACCGATTTACGTTCGATAACACCGGGTGCGATTTTTTCAATCGGCGCTGATGTTGTTGTTTCAATTGGGCCCTTGCCGTCGATAGGCATACCCAGTGAATCAACCACGCGACCGAGCAGTGCATCACCCGTGGGTACTTCTAAAATTCGACCTGTACATTTTGCGATATCACCTTCTGAAAGGTGACCGTATGAACCCAGTACAACCGCGCCGACAGAGTCGCGCTCAAGGTTCAATGCCAGGGCATAGGTATCGCCAGGCAGTTCGATCATCTCGCCCTGCATAACTTCCGCCAGGCCGTGGATTCGGATAATACCGTCGGTCAGGCTTACAATAGTACCTTCGGTGCGTGCTTCTGCAGTGGCATCAAAGTTCTCTATACGTTTTTTAATCAGTTCACTGATTTCTGATGGATTCAGTTGCATTCTTCTTAATCCTCTATAATGGCCCGCTAGTGGGTCAGGGCTCTGGCCAATGAAGCCAGCCTTGCTTTAGCTGAGCCATCGATAACTAAATCGCCGGCCTTGATAATGACGCCACCGATTAATGATTCATCGATTTCTGTTACCAGCGTAATGTCGCTGCCGAGTTTCTTCTTTAACGCTTCGGTCATTGCCTTTAGCTGTGCATCCGTTAAAGCAAACGCAGAGCTTACCCGCGCTTCAATTTTGCTTTCGGCTTCTGCACGAAACTCTTCATAGAGTTCAGCAATTTCTGGCAATAAAACCAGGCGTGAATTTTCGGCAAGCACCTTAACCAGGTTACGTGAACTATCACTTAACTGGTCTTTACAGATATCAATTAATATCTCGCCTTTTTCAGCAGCCGCCATGGCGGGGGAATCAAGCACGGTTTTTAAATCATCATTGGCGATAACAGCGGCCAGTAATGATAGTGCTTCAGACCACTCGGCCTGTGACGAACCTGCCTGTGCTGTTTCAAAAACAGCCTTGGCATAAGGTCGTGCGGCAGTAATAAAATCTGACATGGTTGCGGTCCTATATCTGTGCGATCAGATCGTCTACGATATCGCCGTGGGCTTTTTCGTCGATCTCACGCTTCAGAACTTTTTCGGCACCGGCTATGGCGATACTGGCAACCTGCTGTCTCAGATGCTCTTTGGCTCGATTCACTTCCTGGTCGATTTCTGCGGTAGCTGCTTTCTTGATACCGTCGGCTTCTTCCCTTGCGCCACCCTTTGCTTCTTCAACAATTTCAGCTGCACGCTTTTGCGCCTGAGATAAAATCTCGGCAGCCTGGCCCTTGGCTTCCCTGATGTGCTTTTCAGCCGCTTTTTCAGCCAGTTCCTGCTCGTGCTGGCCTCGTTCAGCCGCAGCCAGACCATCGGCAATCGTCTTCTTACGCTCGTCCAGCGCAACAATTAGCGGTGGCCAAACATATTTCATTACAAACCAGACAAACAGGAAAAACGCGATTGACTGGCCGATAAGAGTTGCATTGATGTTCATGCTAATTCCTCGTGTTTAATGGATTCAAACAAATAGTACGTTTGATTAACCACCAACAACGGCGAACAGTACATACAGCGCAATACCAACAGCGATCATTGGAACCGCGTCAACAAGACCCATTACGATGAAGAACTGTGTACGCAGCATTGGAATCAATTCAGGCTGACGTGCAGCACCTTCGAGGAATCGACCACCCAGTACGCCGATACCAATAGCGGCACCCAGTGCACCCAGTCCCATCATTAAAGCGCCAGCGATATACAGCAGTGCAGTTGCTTCAGTCATTGTTTTATCTCCTGTGAGAAAAGTTTTAAATTAAAAGTAAAAGTAAATGCTTAGTGTTCCTGGTGCGCCATATCCAGATACACGATAGTCAGGGTCATAAAGATGAATGCCTGTAGTGTAATAATCAGGATATGGAATATCGCCCAGCCCAGTTGCAGCAGACCGCCAAAGGCACCTACCGCCAGACTACCGCCGTACATTAAGGCGATCAGGATAAAAATGGTTTCACCGGCATACATGTTACCGAATAGTCGCAGTGCCAGTGATACGGGTTTTGAAATTAATGAAACGCCTTCGAGTACCAGGTTCACCAGGATACCGGCCTTACCGAAGGGCTGGAATGCCAGCTCACCAAAGAAACCGCCAACACCCTTGATCTTGATGCTGTAATACAGCATTAACCAGAAGACGCCCAGCGCCATACCAAAGGTCACATTCGGATCTGTACTGGGAACCACTTTGAAATAGATGTGGTGTGGATCAGCACCAAAGGCAGCGCCTATCTGTTGTGCCAGCATGGGCAACCAGTCAACGGGCACCAGGTCCATCAGGTTCATCAGGAAGACCCAGGCAAATACGGTTAATGCCAGGGGTGCAACAATATCGTTTTTACCACTGAAGGAGCCGCGTACACTGCTATTGATAAACTCAATAATCATTTCCGCAAAATTCTGGAAACCGGTTGGTACACCGGTGGTGGCATTTTTAGCCACTTTACGGAAGGCAAAAAAGAAAATCAGCGCCAGCGCAAATGACCAGCCCAGGGAATCGACATGAAAAGCCCAGAAACCCATCTCTTTGGCTTCTTCGGGAGTATGAGCAAATGTCCAGCCCTTAACGGGGTGGTCACCATAAGTCATATTTTGAAGGTGGTGCTTTATGTAATCACCGGATGTAAGGCCTTCACCTGCCATGCTTAAGCTCTCCAGTTCTGGTTGTCATCATCCACAAAAAGAGATGCCAGCCAGGGAATCATAGTGTTCAAAAAATACATGCCCATCAGGGCGACAATGTTTAATGGCTTGATCATAACGATAGCGGCCACAAACAACATAACGGTCAAAATAATCTTGCCAACCTCAGCGCCGTAAAATTTCGCGAGGATCTGCTCGGGCTTTGCCTCCTGCTGCCGGGAAAAAATTTTCCAGCCCAGATAGGCATTAGCCAGTGTTGCGATCATGCCCCCGCTCAGCGCGGACCAGGCAAGTACTGGATCTATGACGAGAACAACAGCCGGCAGGACAATACTTGCCCCGAGTTGTATCAACAGGATACGACGAACCTGGACTGTACTGGCTTTTAGCATCTATAAATGCCCTTTGCCAATTACTGACAAGGCCTCTCGACAATGGCTGCGAATTATAGAGACAGCAATGTGCAGGGTCAAGAACCTAATGGGAGAATAAGGGCTTTTTATTTTAGTAAATAAGGATACCTTGATATACCACATTAAATAAGGGTTTGAAGGGCGCCCAAATGGACTCGAGATAGCGTCTGCCCTATGCCTTCTCTGACAGGATAACGGGCTTGAATCCCGTCCATCGAGCGCTCTCAAATCCCTGGATTTTTATGGTTTTAAGCAGCTACTACGGCATTCATTTTTTAATGGATTTTGGCGAGGATGCCATCCAGCTCATCCAGGCTACTGTAGTTGATCACCAGCTTGCCCTTGCCATTGCTTTTATGTGCCAGCTCAACGGATGCACCCAGGCGCTCACCCAGTTCATCTTTGAGCCGTTTGATATCAGGGTCCATTTTACTGGTGGAGGTACTGACCTTGGGTTTCGGGTCGAGCTGCTGGCGCACCAGTTTTTCGGTCTCCCTTACCGAAAGCCCCTTCTCTGCTACTTTTTGTGCAATGTGACTCTGCTCTATACCGCTCAGGGCCAACAGGGCACGGGCATGGCCCATATCGATTTTGCGTTCGTCGACCAGGGTTTTGACGTCTTCATTCAAATCACGCAGGCGCAACAGGTTGGTAACGCTCGTGCGCGAACGGCTCACCGCCTCGGCCACCTGCTGGTGGGTCATATCAAACTCGTCGATGAGACGCTGCAGGGCGCGAGACTCCTCCAGTGGATTGAGGTTTTCACGCTGGATATTTTCAATCAGTGAGACGGCGGCCGCGGCCTGGTCATCCAGGTCCTTGATAACCGCGGGAATTTCGCTCAGGCCCGCCAGCTGGGTTGCGCGCCAGCGACGTTCACCGGCGATCAGTTCATAACCGCCGGCAACGCGGGGGCGCACCACGATGGGCTGGACTACGCCCTGGGCCTTGATCGATTCGGCCAGTTCCTGCAGGGCCTCGGGCTCAAAGTGAACGCGGGGCTGGTAGGTACCGCGCTGGATCAGGTCCACCGCAATGTGTTGTAAACCGGTCTTGTTGTCACTACTGATTGCCGTGGGTACGGTGGATGCGGGCTCCGGGTTAGTGAGTTGATTGACCTCTGTTGCACTGCCCAGCAATGCATTCAAACCACGACCCAGACCTCTTTTCTTTGCTGCCATTATCTAACCTGTTTATGCCACTGCGGGTGCAGCTGGTGTTTTAACCTGTTTACGAATGATCTCACCGGCCAGTGAAAAATAGGCCAGTGCACCGCGGGATGTCTTGTCATACTTCAATATGGGCAGGCCATGTGACGGGGCCTCGGCCAGGCGCACATTACGTGGCACCACGGTGCGATAAACACGATCGCCAAAATGCTCGATCAGCTGGTCAGATACATCGGTCGCCAGCTTATTACGCGGATCGAACATGGTGCGGAGCAATCCCTCTATCTGTAAATTCGGGTTCACACTGCTGCGTACCTGTTCGATGGTGTCCATCAGGGACGACAGGCCCTCCAGTGCATAATACTCACACTGCATCGGGATTAGCACGCCATCGGCAGCAACCAGCGCATTCAGGGTGAGCATATTGAGTGATGGCGGGCAGTCGATGATAATATAGTCGTAATCAACCCTGACCTGTTCCAGTGCATCACGCATACGGCGTTCACGATTTTCAGCCGTCATCAGCTCGACTTCTGCCGCTGTCAGGTCACTGTTACCCGGTAATACCGAAAAACCGGATTCTTTCACAAACTCGATACACTGCCTGATATCCACTTCACCCAGCAACACATCGCAAACGGTGTAATCGAGATCGTGCTTATCGACACCACTGCCCATGGTGGCATTACCCTGGGGGTCAAGATCCACCAGCAATACCCGGCGCTTGGCCTCAGACAGGGATGCAGCCAGATTCACCGATGTGGTGGTCTTGCCCACACCACCCTTTTGATTGGTTACCGCAATTATTCGAGTCATGACTTTTTAATTTCTATGAGATGTCGTTCTTCATCCAGCCACGCGACATTCAAGTCATGGCTGATCACCTGTTCAAAGCCGGTCAACAAGGAGGGTATTTCTTCTTTACCCTTCATTGCAAGTATCCGGGTTGTTGATGTTACCAGATGTTGGGTGCTATCCAATATAGTATTTAATGCCGCAAAGGCACGACAGGTAATAATCTCAATCCCAAAACCGGGCTGGTAATCTTCTATGCGGGAGTGAATAACTTCCATATTATCAATGCCTAACTCAATTTTAGCCTGGGTCAGGAAACGGGTTTTTTTGCTATTACTGTCCAGCAAAATAAATTTTTTGTCGGTCAGGCAAAGCGCCAGTGGTATACCGGGCAGGCCGGCACCGGTACCCACATCGAGAATCGGCGATTCCGTAATAAAGGGCAGGATGCTTAAACTGTCCAGCAGGTGGCGTATCACCATCTGGTCCAGATCACGGATGGCGGTGAGGTTATAGGCCTTATTCCATTTCTGCATGAGTAGCAGGTAGGCGAGGAGCTTGGCCTGGATCTCATCGCTGAGATCTAGCTGCATCTGGGCCAGGCCCTGTTTTAGTCGTTCGGCTGGTTGCATTGGGGTAATTTGGTTACCTTTTAATATAAAAGCGCTTCAATATAATCTTACGGTAGTGGGTTTTTCAACCATATTACTCTTTTTTAACGTGGTGTTTTGCCTGTTGGCGACTCACTTCTTTGTCTGCAGCAACAAAGAAGTAAGCAAGAAAATGCCGCCCAGCACAGTTTGAAAGCCCCGAGCATTGGTAACCGAAGATCATTGAGTTTATTAGTTTGCTGTTGTTATTTTAACTTCGTTGCCGGGTCGTTTTGATTATGAATCACATCCGTGTGATTCACCCTTCGGGCCAGGCAGAGCCTGTTTAAATTTGTTCCCAACAAATTTATCGCATCCCTGCTCAACAAAACTAAATCCGCCATCCCTGGCGGATTTACCCTAATTGGAATCAATGCTCGGCAAACGGTGAGAGGGATACAAAAGCCAAAACACTTCATCACTTTCTAATTGTTTGCTCAGATATCCTTACAGATAAAATTGTCTGGAACAATTTTAAACGTGCTCCGCGTGACTCAAAGGGATTAGAGTAAGCGACCTAGAATAGAGCCTTCACCTAAGTCACTAGCTCCTCAAATTACTCAATGAGGCGTTAAAGTGTAGCAAGCCAGTGCTTTTGACTTTGACTTACCCCCTTCACTGTTTGCCGAGCATTGATAGCAGCAGGGGAAATCCGCCAGGGACGGCGGATTTAAGCGAAATGAGCCTGGACGGCGATAAATTTGTTGGGAACAAATTTAAACAGGCTATGCCTGGCCCGGCGGGTGAAAGCCAGGGAAGACTTTCATAGAGAAAAGTAAGTCGCCAGCTGGCGAAACAGCACGTAAAAAGAAACCAATAACTCTTCAATACCCGATAAATTACTCCGCCGCCACCGCCTTACTCGTCATCGCCTCCAGCGCCCCGGTCATTTTTTTAATCACCGCATCATTGTTCAGTTCATGTCGATGCTGCAGCTCCGCTGGCTTCAAATAACTCAACCAGACCTGGCCCTCATCATCTTCCCATGCCAGTGCCTTCATCGGCAGGTCCAGCCCTACCATCCTGTTTTCATTCATCAGGGGCGTTCCCAGTTTCGGGTTACCGAAGATCAATAACTGGGTCGGCTTCATGGCAATCATGACACGGCTTGCGCCGGCAGCATGATCGACCCGTGTAAATACAGCAATTCCCTTCGATTTCAGTATCTTTTCCAGACGATCAAGTGTTTTAGCTACAGGATAGGGGCTTTTCTTTGTAATATAGTTGTCCGAGGCCTGTGCCTGGCTACTCAATAACAGACTGCATACGAGGATGGGGAGAAGCAGGTATTTATTCACTATGGCATTCCTTTTTTGTTATCAATTGGGCACCGTATGAGACCCTTATTTGCGGATTTCATTCATGTCATTTATCAGGCGGATTTTGAAATCAGCTGTTTCTTTTTGATGTGTACCAGCAACAACGAGACGGCGGCCGGTGTTACGCCAGAAATCCTGCCCGCCTGACCCAGTGTTTGTGGGCGGTGATCTTTTAGTTTCTGCCGGACCTCATTGGACAGGCCGCGCACATCACTGTAATCCAGATCCTCTGGTATTAGCTTATCCTCGTAACGCCGCGCCTTATCAATTTCGTCCTGCTGGCGTAGCAAATAACCCGCATATTTTGCCTGTATCTCGACCTGCTCGGCGACCGCCGGATCGCTTACTGCGGGGCCAAAGGCCTCGACAGCCATCAGCTTTTCATAATCCAGTTCCGGGCGCTTTAATAGATCCATCAAACGATTTTCGCGTGCCAGCGGTTTTTCAAGGTGCGGTTCCAGTGCCACGGCCGGTGCCGTTCCAGCCTGTACCCAGTAGTCCTGCAGGCGTTGCTGTTCACGCGTGATCGCTTCGCGTTTTTCGGCAAAGGCCCGCCATTGTTGATCATTCAACAGGCCCATTTCATGGGCCTGTTCGCTTAAACGTAAATCTGCATTGTCTTCACGTAATATCAGCCGGTATTCGGCACGACTGGTAAACATACGGTAGGGCTCGGCGGTACCGCTGGTAATCAGGTCATCGACCAGTACACCGATATAGGCCTGGTCCCGGGCAGGGCTCCAGGCATCCTTATCCTGTACCTGCCGACTCGCATTGATCGCCGCCAGCATGCCCTGGGCAGCGGCCTCTTCATAACCGGTGGTGCCATTGATCTGGCCGGCGAAAAACAGGCCTTTTATATACTTGCTTTCCAGGCTGGCCCTGAGATCACGGGGATCAAAATAGTCGTATTCGATGGCGTAACCGGGGCGTGTGATGAAGGCCTTTTCGAAGCCCTTGATGGAACGCACCAGCTCAAACTGCACATCGAAGGGCAGGCTGGTGGATATACCATTGGGGTAGATTTCGAAATTGTTCAGGCCTTCCGGCTCGATAAAAATCTGGTGTGCATCCTTGTCCGCAAAACGCACGATCTTGTCTTCGATCGAGGGGCAATAGCGTGGGCCTATACCTTCGATGGTGCCGGAATACATGGGGGAACGATCCAGTCCGCCCATGATTATTTCGTGGGTTCGGCTGTTGGTGTAGGTAATATGGCAACTGACCTGGGGTGGGTGATCGGCCACCGAGCCGTTAAATGAAAATACCGGCGTCGGTGTATCACCGGGCTGTTCCTGCAGCTCGGAATAATCAATCGAACGGGTATCGATACGTGGCGGGGTGCCCGTTTTCAGGCGATTCACCCTGAAGGGTAAATCCCGCAGGCGTTTAGACAGGGCTATCGATGGCGGATCACCGGCACGGCCACCGGAATGATGGCTCTCACCAATATGGATCAGGCCGTCGAGGAAGGTGCCGACGGTAAGCACGACCGTTTTCGCCTTAAATCGCAGTCCCATCTGGGTAACAACACCGGTGACGCGATCATTCTCGATGATTAAATCGTCGACCGCCTGCTGGAAGATGGACAGGTTCGGCTGGTTTTCCAGCATGCTGCGTATCGCCTGTTTATACAACTGGCGATCGGCCTGGGCACGGGTTGCCCTCACTGCCGGCCCCTTACGGCGATTCAATATACGAAACTGGATACCGCCCCGGTCTGCGGCACGGGCCATGGCGCCACCCATGGCATCGATTTCCTTTACCAGGTGCCCCTTGCCAATGCCGCCAATGGCCGGGTTACAGCTCATCTGTCCCAGGGTCTCTATATTATGGGTGAGTAGCAGGGTGTTCGAACCCATGCGTGCGGCCGCCAGCGCGGCCTCGGTACCGGCGTGGCCGCCACCAATTACAATAACATCGTAGGATTCTGCATATAACATGGTAATTACGGGCTACTTCACTGATATCACGGCATTCATTCGCCTGGGAGCAAGAATTTTACACCAAATTACTCGAAAATTAGCCACAGTCTGCTAAATTCTTAGACTCATACCTAAAAAATGATAAATATGAAAATAGCGCCAGAAAACATAAGCACTATTAAAAACTGCTGGAAAAAAATCACCTCAGGCCAGCAGGAGACGGCCTTTGTCGAGGCTTTTTATTCACACCTGTTTAAACTAAATCCAGGCTACAGAGACCTGTTCCCAGGTGACATGGACGTGATGTCATCAAAATTACGTGAAACACTTAACCAGGTAATCAATGGCCTTGAGCATTTTACACATCTGGAGGCGTCTCTCAAGGAACTTGGTCAAAGTCACCAGGCCCTTAAGATCACACCCGACATGTATGCCCATGTTACAAGCTGCATACTACTGGCTCTGGATACTATTCTTGGAGCTGCACTTCGCGACCATGAAAAACAAAGCTGGAAAGAGGCTTTTGATCTAATTTCAGGGACGATGATTTCAGGATATAACTAACCAGCATGTACAGCTATCTATATCCAGCAGTCATCTGATACGGAGCAACCCAATTGGAATTTTTTGAAATATTTCCCTGGAATAAAAATTTCGAAACAGGCATAGATCTGATTGATGAGCAACATAAACAGCTTGTTCATATATTAAACCAGTTAGCAGCCCATCTCGCCAATCGCTCTAACCCTGTTACTTTAAATGAAATTTTCAAACAGTTAGCAGACTATGCCTGCTATCACTTCGAAACAGAAGAACAAATCTGGACGACCCACTTTAAAAATGATGAATGGTACACCAATCACGAAAAGACCCATGAATCATTTATAGAAAAAATCACCTTATTCCAGTCCAGTTGTAATGATAAACCCCTTGATGACGTTATCCATGATGTTGTTTCCTTTCTGTCCCACTGGCTGGCTTATCATATTCTCGATACTGACAAGCGTATGGCAAAAGCTGTTCTGTCCCTCCAGTCAGGCCATTCGCTAGATACTGCAAAACATCATGCCAATGCCGAAATGAATGGCTCAATGAAAGTGCTCATTAATACCGTACTCACCATGTACGACAGTCTTTCTAGCCGCACCCTGGATTTAATGCGAGAAAAGGCCTTACGAAAACAGGCCGAGGAAGCCTTACTTGCAAGTGAAGAACGTTTGAAATTTATCCTCGATGGCAGCGCCGATGGTATATGGGATTGGGACATCGAACAGGGCGTAACCTATCAGTCCAATGACGATGAGATATCTATCTTTCAAATTATTAGTGATACACCCGAGGAAACCGAACGAGAATCAACTATTCACCCGGCAGATATCAGGCGCATTAAAGCTGATTTACAGGCGCACCTTGATGGAAAAACTGAATTCTTTATCAACAAACATCGTGTACTACGTAAAAATACCAGCTGGTCCTGGATATTAACCCGCGGCAAGATCACCTCTCGTGATCAAGACGGTAAGCCCCTACACATGGTTGGAACCCATTCAAATGTTACTGAGCGTGAACTGGCATCGATAATATATGCATACAGTAGCCAGGCGATGTTAGTCACTGATGTTAACAATATTATTATTAGTACTAATCCTGCGTTTACAAAAGTTTCTGGCTATACGGAACAGGACATTATTGGAAAGTCACCCAATTTTCTTGCCTCTAGCAAATATGACAAAAGTTTTTATCTGGATATGTGTAATTCTATCCAGTCCAAGGGATACTGGAAGGGCGAGGTATGGTGCACGCGAAAAAATGGCGAGCCCTATCTAATCTCCCTGAAGATCAATACCGTTGTGGATACTGATGGTGCGATCGATCATCATATTGCTTTGTTTTCCGATATAACAAAATATAAAGAGGTAGAAAGTACGGGGCTTAAAACATCTGAACTGAGCAACCTGATTATCCAAGAGGCACCCATTGGTATTGCCATTTATAATGAAACAGGACAGTGCATTACGGCAAATAGTGCCTTTGCAAAAATAAATGACTCATCTATAGAGCAGGCCCTATCCCAAAACTATACACAGCTTGACTCCTGGCAGGCAAGTCATCTTGCTGATTATGCAAAGGAGGCCCTTGCTACCAATACTGTCCAGCGCTTTAAATTACCCTTCAAGCCCTTACCCCACAAAGATATTTTCATCGAAGGCATATTCACACCTTTAAAGGCTAGTGACTCTCAAAATCTTCTACTTTTAATTGATGATATTAGCTTACCTATCCAACTGGAAGAACAATTAAGACGCGCCCAGAAACTAGATGCTCTCGGTAAACTTACGGGGGGTATTGCCCATGATTTCAATAATATAATTGGAATCATTGGCGGCTACACGGGACTACTCAAAAATATCATATCCGATCAACCCAAAGCCATTAACTATACAGATCAAATACAGCGAGCCAGTGATCGTGCAGCCAAACTGACATTAAAACTACTTTCCTTCAGTCAGCCTCGTCCACTTAATGCCAGTCTAGTAAATATTAATACGCTTTTACTGTCGCTACAGCATATGCTAACAACTACTCTGACACCACGTATTAAACTTGAACTTGATTTAAGTACTGACCTCTGGCCTGTCTACCTGGATAGCAATGATTTTGAGGATGCCATCGTAAATATGTCTATTAATGCCATGCATGCCATAGAAAAAAATGGATACTTCCATATACACACATTCAACCAGCTGCTTACACCACTTGACGCACAGGTATTAAATCTTGAAGCGGGTGATTATGTTGTTCTCAAATTATCGGACAATGGCTGCGGCATGGATAATGAAACTAAAGAAAAAATATTTGAACCTTTTTATACCACTAAAGGAGAAAAAGGCTCTGGTTTAGGATTAAGCCAGGTATATGGTTTTGTCATTCGCAGCAATGGCTCTATTCAGGTTCAAGCCCAAACTGGGCAGGGCTCACACTTCAGCCTTTTTTTCCCCCGCTCTACTCTAACGGAACCCACCGAGAAAGATGAACCGAGTCATCATAACAATACCTTAACTGGCCATGAAAATATTCTTGTTGTCGATGATGAGGATTCTCTACTCGCACTGAGTGCTGAAATTCTGCAACTTGATGGCTACCAGGTTTTTACAGCCGAGAGCGCCCAACAGGCACTTAAAATACTTGAAACTGAAAAAATCAATCTGCTACTTTCTGATGTCATCATGCCAGAAATGGATGGTTACCAGCTGGCTTCTATCGTAACTAAACAATATCCCGACATAAAAATTCTACTTTTTAGTGGCTACTCTGAGCACCCCTATGAAAACCTGGTTGATGCTGATTTACATGATAACTTACTAAGAAAACCTTTTACTTCTAATGCATTGCGCCAAAGGGTAAGGGATTTGCTGAATAGCTAAAGTCTAATAGGGTACAATTGGACCGGGCCTGTTTTGCTTAAACATAGAAAGTAAACAGGCAGCATTTACTTACCAATACAGAAGCTCGAAAAGATTCGGCCCAGTAAATCATCGGCACTAAATTCACCGGTAATCTGGTTCAGTGATTCCTGGGCGCAACGTAACTCTTCTGCCATTAACTCACCGGCATTTAATTCACTCAGGTTTTTCTCGGCCCGAATTAAACTGGTACGCGCCTCTTCCAGTGCATCCAGGTGCCGGCGTCTTGCCATAAAGCGACCTTCCGTAGACTGCTCGAAGCCCATGCAGGTTTTTAGATGCTCCTTCAGCAAATCCATGCCGTCACCGGTTTTTGCACTCAAGGCTATATCCACTTCCTGCTCGATTTCAATCAACCCTGCGGCACGACCACTGATGTCAATTTTGTTGTAGACGCGGGTCACACCAATATGTCCCGGCAGGCGATCTTCTATTTCTAAATGGTCCTTATCGGGGTGCTGGTCATCCACCAACAACAGGATCCGGTCGGCCTGTTCGATTTCCAGCCAGGCACGGCGCACACCTTCCCGTTCTACCGGGTCATCACTGTCGCGCAGGCCGGCTGTATCAATTACATGCAGGGGCAGGCCGTCGATCTGGATATGTTCACGCAACACATCACGGGTGGTACCGGGTATATCGGTCACTATGGCCGATTCACGTCCAGCCAATTGATTCAGTAAACTGGATTTACCGGCGTTGGGACGCCCCGCGATCACCAGGGTCATGCCCTCACGGAGCAGGCAACCCTGTCGCGCCGAGCGAAACACAGTATCCAGTAGTTTAATAACATCGCTGAGACGGGCTGACACTATGCCATCGCTGAGAAAATCAATTTCCTCCTCAGGAAAATCTAACGCCGCCTCAACATATAGGCGAAGTTCGATGATTTTCTCCACAAGTTCATGGATGTTTGCCGAAAATTCGCCCTGTAATGAACGTACAGCAGCCTTCGCAGCCTCTTCGGAATCCGCCTCGATAAGATCCGCTACCGCCTCGGCCTGTGCCAGGTCCATTTTCTCATTTAAAAAGGCCTGTTCTGAAAATTCACCGGCCCGCGCCATGCGTGCGCCCAGTGACAGGACCCGTTTTAACAACATATCCAGCACCACCGGGCCACCATGGGCCTGTAGCTCCAGTACATCTTCACCGGTAAAGGAATGGGGTTTTTGAAAATACAGGGCGATACCGGTATCTATGACATCACCCTTCTCATCGACAAAGGGGCCATATGCTGCCTGGCGCACTTTTGGGGCTTTTTTTAGAATATTAAGGGCTATATCGGCGCTTTTAGGCCCAGATACGCGCACAATACCAACACCACCCCGACCGGGTGGTGTCGCAATGGCGGCTATGGTTTCGCTACTCGACATGATACTTAGCGCAAAGACCCGATATTACAACGCTTCCCATAATACTTAGCCCTCTGCGCCGGACCTGTGTTAACGGCTGACGATCAGCGATTAACTGGCCGCAATACGTTTTGTAATCACCCATTGCTGGATAATCGACAGGGTGTTATTCACTACCCAGTAAAGTACCAGGCCTGCGGGGAAGAACAGGAAGAACACGGTAAACATGACCGGCATGATCTGGAAAATTTTCTGCTGCATGGGATCCATCGGTGCCGGGTTCAGTTTTTGCTGAATAAACATGGTGGCACCCATGATTAATGGCAGGATGTAATAGGGGTCCTGTGCCGACAGGTTGGTAATCCACAGGGCAAACGGAGCGTTTCGCATTTCTACCGATTCGAGCAGTACCCAGTAAAGCGCAATGAACACCGGCATCTGTACCAGGATCGGCAGGCAACCACCCAGCGGATTAATTTTTTCTTCCTTATAGAGCTTCATCATGGCCTGGGACATGCCCTGGCGATCGTCACCGTAACGCTCTTTCAAAGAAGTCAGCTTGGGTGCGACCTTGCGCATTTTCGCCATAGATTTATAACTGGCTTCTGACAGTTTGT
>JAOUMO010000027.1 GCA_029881425.1 Gammaproteobacteria bacterium | reverse complement strand
TTTGCCAATGGTAAAGCGCATCTCCAGTTGCGAGGCATAAGGCCACTGTGTATCGCAGCTGGCATCAGCGGCCAGGCGAAAACAGATGACACCACTACCGTCTGCATTGCTGGCTGTTTCAGTCACTGTCCAGGGCTGCATACGGGCAAAGCCATGGGCAGGAAATGAGGCATCTGACTCATGGGGACCGAACCAGGGCCAGCAGACGGGAACACCACCGCGGATGGATTTACCCGGTTTAAATGTCGCGTCCTCTGATAACCAGATCACAGGCTGTTCGCCTGTTGGCTGCCAGTGCACGAGGTGAGCACCCTGCAATACAATGACGGCCTCTGCCTGCGCATTGTGTATCCTGACCTGTGGCTGTCCTGCTGAACCCAGCTCAAAAACAAACTGCCCTGCTTCGCCAAACTGGCTGTTTAATGCATTAAAATCCATAAGATATCCCGGCTGTTGTGTTCAGCCTGTTAAATTAAATAACGCCCTGCACTGGCAACAACCAGTACAAACAGGCCGACTAAAATATTAAAACCGACCAGCTGCCTGATCTTTGCCAGGGCCTCAGCACCTGCCGGCCATTGCTGCGCCAGGACTGCTGCCTTGAGTTTTTTATAGGGGCTGAAAAAGACATACATAAACACCAGCATCATCAGGATACCGAAACCGGCCATGATATGGATATGCAGGGGGGCTTCAGCCATGCCGCCCCAGATACTGTATACCATGGTGAAGCCGGTACTTAGCAAAAGGACGACGGAGATCCATACGAGCGGAAAGAAGTTGGCAAATACACCCACCCAGAGCGTGAGTCGCTGGGGCGGCTCGAGCAGGTCTGCCGCCACCGGGCGTAAACATTTATGGGCAAACACCATACCACCCACCCAGACCACCGAGGCCACGACGTGTAATAAAATGTAAAGACTATTGGGGTTCAGACTCATGACTATTCAACTCTTATTATTCTTTTGACAGGGGACATAATACAGTAAAAATTCAGATCCTGAATACATCCATGTGAAGTGACTGTACCCGTTTTCCAAGCATCTGCACATTGCCCTGATAACGACTACTACCATCGCTGGTAAATTCAAACTGGTATTGCCGGAACAGGGCCACCTGCCCCATTGCATTGCGCTGCAAGCGGAACCGACTAAGAAACACCGTATCATCAAGAAAGACCACATCCGACTCACTACAGGCACGCTGACAGGCTGAACGGGCAATTTCCTTGACCCGCATGGCATCCAGCCAGTAAACAATCACCAGCGAGAGGAATAAAATCAGAAACAGCTCAGCATTCATTAGGCGGGGATTCTACAGGGCATGGTGCGTCGAGTAAAACCCCGTAAAACCGTCGAGAAGGGCTAAATTTAAACCGACACCCGTCGTTTTGTTTTATAATGGCAAACCTTGATACTCGATATAACAGGTAGAATGATTGTGAAATGGTTTATCCGGCTTTTTTTTAGAACCCTGCGCCGCATCCTCGGGCCGATACTCCTGCTCAATGAAAAACTGAACACGCCCAAAGGTATTGTGCGCAGCCCTGAAGCCCAGCAGGTAATCGATGAGGCGACACGTAATATCGTGCTTTACCAGTTCAGGACCTGCCCTTTTTGCATCAAGGTCAGGTTCGCCATTAAACGCCTGTCACTGAACATCGAAGTCCGTGATGCACAGAAGGACCAGGGGCATCGTGCCGAGCTGGTTGCAGGCAGTGGCCAGGCCAAGGTTCCCTGCCTGCGGATTACCGACGAAAATGGCAATGTCCGCTGGATGACCGAATCGGCGGTTATCGTGAACTACCTCGATGAAAGATTTGCCTAGTGCCCGCTGAAGAAGAAAGTATTCTCAATTCTGACAGGGCGCTTTTTCTTAAACTGGCGAATTATCGAATGCCGTTTGGCAAGTACGAGACGCGTTTACTGATTGACCTGCCCGAGCCCTATGTGATCTGGTTTGCGAATAAGGGTTTTCCACCGGGTGAACTGGGCAAGATGCTAAGCATTGTGCATGAAATAAAAGTCAACGGTCTGGAATATTTATTCGATCCTTTTCGCAACAAAGTATAATTAAGGCCAGTAGCTGGTAGCTAATGAATAACTACGAAAAATCACACTACCGTTACACACAGTATTTTTGTGAAGAAAATATCTGGCACCTGGCCAGGTCTTTACTTGAACATAACCGAGGTGAGTCAAATATCCAGGTAATGCTAATCACCAATAAAGACAAACATTTCATTATTTTTAACCAGCTCAATCACAGTAATCTTGAATACACCATCTGGGACTATCACGTAATACTCAAGGCACAAATTAATAATAAAGATTACATTTTTGATTTTGATAGCACGCTTGATTTCCCGAGCCCGCTTGGCGAATACATGCAAAAAAGCTTCCCTGGTGATGCCCCCGTTTCTGATGAATTCAGGGCTGTTGTCAGGGTAATACCTGCTGCGGACTATGTCCGATGTTTTTATTCTGATAGAGAGCACATGCGCGGCGTACTGGATGATGAATTATTTCCCGATACACCAATTATTAAACCCGATGATGAAAAACTGCGTATTCCACTTAGCGACTACTGGGACATTGTTAAACCACTACATGATTCAAGCCGGGTATACCCGATTGAACACTTCCTTAACCCCTGATAAACCCATTTAAAAGACACTATTCAATGAAGACACTTGACGCCCTGATACAACAGATACAGCAACAACCCGAGAGCATAAACTTTTCTGAGGTGATTGCGGTAATCGATGATAATTACCATTACCAGCCCACGACATTCAGTAACGGCATGGGTGATGACAAACAGCTTAACCAGGCCGGCACCAATGAAGGCTCATGTAAAATATTTGCCTTTGGACTATTAAACAACCTTGATAAAGACCAGTTACTCGCCTGTTTTGGCCATTATTACCGTGATGATGTGTTACAAAATCCTGGCAATACGGACCATGGCAATATACGCAGTTTTATGAAACATGGCTGGCAGGGTATAGTTTTCGAGAAACCCGCATTAACAATAAAGTAAATATGGCAAGTGTGATGTTTAATTACCTGCCACCAAAAGATACGGGACTGGATATCCTCTATGAGGACACCCATCTACTGGTTGTTAATAAACCTGCGGGATTATTATCCGTGCCCGGCAAGGGTAGTGACAAACAGGATTGCATGATCAGTCGCGCGCAGTCTGAATATCCACAGGCACTCATAACGCATCGACTGGATATGGCAACCTCGGGCATCCTGGTTATGGCACTGGACACTGAGACCCACAGCCGCATGAGCCAGCTTTTCCAGAACAGGCAGGTCAGTAAAACCTATATTGCGATTGTTGATGGCCGCCCAGTCGAGGCAGAAGGAAAAATCAGCCTGCCACTGATCTGCGACTGGCCCAATCGTCCCCGGCACAGGGTCGATCATGAACTGGGCAAGGCTTCAACGACACTTTATAAAACGCTATCCTATGATGAGCAGGCAGATACAAGCCGCATCCAGCTCACCCCTATTACAGGCCGTACCCACCAGCTAAGGGTACACATGCAGGCCATTGGCCATGTGATACTGGGGGACAATCTTTATGCCGATGAGGCCAATATAAAAAAAGCGGATCGTTTGTTGCTACATGCCAGTGAGATACACTTTAAGCACCCCGTTAACGAGCAACCCATTGATATACATTGCCCGGCCGATTTTTAGCCGGTGATTACTTTTATATTTAGATAACTAAGATGAATAACGACAACTGGAATCCAGACTTCATTACAAAGTCACCCCTGTTTGAGACCATCAGGACGGTTGTCGAGGCCTATATCCCATGCTCATCCTGGCCAACACTAGCACAACATGAAGCAGAGTTTAAACAACGGGGCCTGGCATTTACACCTGTGCCACAGGCGGATAAACCCGGGCAACTGGCCGATCATTACGAACCCAGAATTTATTTAAAAAAGGAAATACAGACCCGTACTGAAAACTGGCACGACTTTTTTAACGCCATGATCTGGCTCAGCTTTCCAGCAACAAAATCTCGCCTCAACGAACGCCATTACCATGCTGCAATAAAACGAGAATACGGCACAAACCGCAGCCCCCTGGAAAACGCGATAACGCTATTCGATGAATGCGGCATAATTGTCATTAGCAATAATACGAAGCTACTCGATATGATTCGCCAGCATGAATGGACAAAATTATTCTGTGAGAACAGACAGGCATTCGAGAATGAACTGCAATGCCTCGTATTTGGCCATGCCATGTATGAAAAGGCATTAACTCCCTACATTGGCATGACCTGCCAGGCCTTGCTAATTGAACATGAGACACTGCCAAATAATAACCAGGCCATTGATAAACTGGTTGCTGATCTATGGCAGCAGGAAAAGATCAAGACGACAAAAGACCTTCATCCCTTCCCTGTACTCGGTGTTCCGGGATGGTATGACGGCGACCAGGATGAAGGCTTCTATGATAATAAAGAATATTTCAGGCCATTAAAAAATAAATAATTAGCGTAATAAAATTATGCTACAGGTTATCAGCCACATCCTTCAGTGAAAAATAAAACGCGAATAAACGCAAACAACGCAAATAGAAGTGAAAAGCAATATAATAAATATTGGTGTTCGCAATGATAATAAAGCCATTTATTATTTGCGTACATTCGCGTTGACGTGCATGGATGCACTAATGTCACGGACACATAGATGTGTAGGAGTGACCATTTGCAGACTAGTGCTTATATCTTTTAATTAAGTGAAAACCACTAATGTTCATTAATTGTAATTAATTCACGCACTACGCGAAATCCCGTATCATCACTACGTCGTGTCGGAAAATCTCGCCAGCGATTTGCTGAACGTATTTCTTTGACCGGGAAACTCCAGGCACCACCCCGGATAACACGTTTACCACAACCGGGCTTATCCAGCGCGGCGCCATCTTTAGGTGCATCTTCAAAGGTATTATGGAAGCAGTCTTCAACCCATTCAAATACGTTACCTGCACTATCATGTAAGCCGAATGCATTGGCGGGGAACTTGCCGACCTCAGCGGTCTTTTCACCGTCCCATAAGGAACCACAGCCTTCACAGTTGGCCCTGGCCTTTTCAAATTGCTCACCCCACCAGAATTTGCCAGGGCTACCCGCCCTCGCCGCATACTCCCATTCTGCATCGGTGGGTAAACGGTAGCGTTGTTTTGTCTTTTTACTTAACCATTGGATATAGGCCCTGGCATCATTCCATGAGACATTGATGACAGGGTGTCGTCCCCTGCCCCAACCCTGATCATCTGGTTTATTGCGGCGCGTATCTTTACAGAAGAAATCATACTCATCAAACGTAACTTCGTAGACACCAATCGCAAAGGCTGCGATATTTAGTTTAACCGCTGGGCGTTCATCATCATCACCCGCATTATCGCCGCGAAAATACTCACCGGCTTTTATAATAACAAGCTCTGGTCCCGGGCGACCATCGACCATTTTGTCTCTCAGGTAACTGGCGGGGGGTAGTTGTTTCTGGAAATTGGAATCCATCGATTCAGCAGAATGATTGACTGCATAAGCCAGTGTTGCCACTTCGCTCATTGGGATATCCAGCTGCTGCTTATACTGGGTCTCTATAGTAATCGACTGGCTTATAATTTTTCCCTGCCTGATCTCGCCGTTGGTTAAACGCAATTGCGTATTGTTTCTCTCGGCATCCTCCAGCTGTGCATAATCAACGAGCTGGATATTCTTTTTATTGATTAGCGCTATTGCCTCATCTGTTTTTAGCATCAAGTCACTGGTGATGACTTGTGCAATAAAATGATCGCCATTGTGGGTGTGGATGCTGTCTTCCAGTATTTTTTTATAAGCGGCGTGCTGTTTGGGCATGAAAGTAATTTTTTGAATATCCTGGATATGTACGGGTAACGCTGGATCGAGCACACGCAGTATGAGGATTTCGTTATTTTCGATACTACCCGTAAAAACTTCACCCAGCTGGGTTTTAAGCGTGCTTGACTGGTTATCGTTAGAGAACCTGATCTCTGACATATGGATATAGGGGATAGTGACTCGACCAAAGACCGTATTGATATTAAATTGTTCTTCTGCAACGGTACCCTGGTAGACATCACCGTTTTTCAATGTCACAAGATCAAAGACATCGGCAGGACCAGCCGATGATATGATTGAGAACGAGAGCAACAAAAGAAGTAAAATATAACGCTGAAATCGGCAATACATAGTTATCCCCTGTTCAGATTGTAATGTCAGAAACCTTTTTCCAGCAGGACACGATTCACCAGTTCAACTGAGTCATCAATTTCATTCAATTTATCCAGTGGCGTCCATGACATGTCATTTTCCAGTCGATATGAATTGACATATGCATGGGGTGCACGGCCATTCCAGTCTTCGGGGGAGAGCATCGAAAAGTAACAGCTATTTTCCTGTTTACGATACAGGTGATAGATCTTACCGGGAATGCGTTTGAAATTACATGCGGCATGATGCAGCTCCTGATCCAGTTGCGCCGATTCGAGTATGGTTTTTGCCTCGGCCTGTAACGAGCGGATCTGGTCCGCGATGACCTTTAACTGTGAACTCAGGCGTGTACTCACCATGGTATCGGCATTGGCAATCTGTTTGGCCAGATCAACCAGCTCGATCTGTGGCGACAGGCGACTCACCGGATAGGGCGAACTCGCGTCACTCCCCTGGTGATTTTCGGCGTTATATTTTTTTGATTCGTGGTTCATGCTCTCGTCTTACTACTGCATGTTATGCGACTTGTCCGTACGGATGGCAATCAACCGCTATTTAAGTCTTCAAAATACAATTAATTCAGGGGCGGGTCAATTTATATACTGACTCAATCATTGAATCCAGCCCACGCGCCCTGAAGCGGGGCTGTTGCTGGATAATATCCTGTTGATGCAGCCTTTCTATCGTAAAGTGCTGCTTATAAAGTGCCGTGATGTCATCCTGTATAAGCGAGAAGGGGGGACCGGCCATCAATGACTGATCATATTCCAGTGCAACCAGTAGCATGGAGACGGATGCAGGGAACAGGTCGATCATCTTTGCGGCATAGGCCTGTTGCATGGGCTGGGGCATGGCGACCAGTGCGGCACGATCATAGACCTGTGTAATATCCTCCAGCATAGGGGCCTCAAGTTTAAAGTAGTCACCCTGATAAATACGCAGGCCTGCTGACTGATAAACCCTGAAGGGGCCGTGCTCGCTTAGCGCGTAGTCTATGCCCTGCTCTGCAAAAAATGCCTTAACCGCTATCTCACTGCACTCGATAGCGGTAACACGATAACCCTGTTGCACGAACCAGAGCAGGTCCAGTGATTTACCACAGAGGGGCACAAAAATATGTGCATTATTATCCGCATTGAGTGCGGACCAGTAGTCCCGGAGATAAGGGTTTACCTGGTCAAGGTGAAAGCCCGTCTGATTATCCTGCCAGCGCTGTTCCCAGAATTCACGTTGCATTGATGCCACTTCACTTATAAAAAACTCATACTAACAAATTATGGCCAGGATCGAAATCGACAGGCTGGGCTCTCAATATAACGGAGCCAATAAAAAAGCCCCGAATCAACCGGGGCTTTTCACTTCACAACAAAGACCTTAGTTTTTACTAATGGAAATATTCTCCCTGTTTTTTGCCACTGTTTTATCACTGATACCCTTGACCTTGACCAGGTCATCAATAGTTTTAAACGGGCCATTCGCGCTACGATAATCAACTATGGCCTGGGCCTTTTTCATACCGATACCCGACAGGGCCTCGGTGAGTGCCGGCGCATCGGCCGTATTGATATCGATTTGTCCGGCCCAGAGTACACTGGCCCATAAGAGCGTTAATCCTGCAACTACGCTTTTTATCATTTTCATAATGCATTTCCCTGTAAGCAAGTTAAAAGAGATGCAAGACTAGGATTATTAATTTAACTAGGCAATGGGAATAATTCTGAATTTATCGCGCCTAATACAGCGACCGGATCAGCGGCCTGGGTAATGGGTCGACCAATCACCAGGTAACTGGAACCCGCATGCAATGCATCGAGCGGTGTCATAATGCGGCGCTGATCATCGGCGGCGCTACCCGTGGGGCGTATACCGGGTGTGACCAGTAAAAAGTCATGGCCCAGTTGGCTGCGCATGGCCAGTGCCTCCTGGGCCGAGCAGACAACGCCATCTAACGAGGATTCCTTCGCCATCTGCGCCAGGTGCAATGCAAGCTCTGCCGGTGATTGCTGTATACCCAGTTCGTGCACATCCTCGGCGGACATACTGGTGAGTACCGTGACTGCAATCAGGTAGGGCCTGTCCTGTTTATTGGCCAGCGCGTTAGCCGCAGCCTCCATCATGCGTCGACCACCCAGTGCATGCACGTTCAGCATCCACACCCCCATGTCTGCCGCAACCTCACAGGCACGTGCTACGGTATTCGGAATATCATGGTACTTGAGGTCGAGAAAAACCTGGAAGCCTTTGTTGTGTATTTTTTCTATAAATTGTGGCCCCAGGTGGGTAAACATTTCCTTACCCACTTTCAAACGACATAACTCGGGCTGTAACCGATCGATTAAATTAAAGGCCTGTTTTTCATCGGCGTAATCAAGGGCTACCAGTACTTTTGGATCGTGCATTAGTCTACTAACTCATCTCTTTAGGTTTCATTACACCCCAGCCATGACAACTTGGACATAACCAGTACAGGGTATTGGCCGCATAACCGCAATGTTCACACTGGTAGCCGGACTGTTTTTCGACCAGTTGCTTGACCACATCGGGCAAATAACTTTCAGCTGAGTCTGCGGCGGGCTTGTTCAGTTCAACCACTTTTTTCAGGCCATCCAGCGAGGGATGCTCCATCATTCTTGCCGACAGGTATTCCTGTGCCGCCTGTTCACCATAAACTTCGTTGATCAGGTCAGTCAGGGTCTCTACCAGTGATAGCTTGGGGTGATTGCGTTCAGTATTTTTTAAATAGGTAATCAGTGCACGTAGATTGGACTGGTTACGATAACAGCTCACCAGTTTGTCGAGCACCAGCGGGAAAAAATCGATATTCTGGTATTCGACCTGCTGCAGGAAACGTATCGCCTTTTTGTATCGACCACGGTCTATTGCGACCTGTCCCAGCATAATAGAGGCGCGCACACAATTCGGGTCCACTGCCAGAGCCTGGGTTGATAAGGCCTCGGCTTCCTTGGCATCACCCTGCTCATAGGCCTGCTCAGACAGCTCACAATAAAACTGAGCAATCACCGGGCGCATATTATCCCGTGCTTTTTTCTGGTACAACAGGGCAACACGGATCGCATTGTGCCAGTCCTGCTCCTGTTGATAGATGCTCATTAGATGCTTGAGTGCATCCTGTTCATAGAGGTCATCCTTTAATACTTCATTGAACAGGCCCTCTGCCCTGTCGAGCCAGCCAGCCAGCTGGTAATCACGCCCCAGTTCAAGCAATACACGAAACTTGTAATCCACGGGCAATGAGGGTCGGGCCAGCAGGTTCTGGTGTAATTTTATGGATTTATCGATCTCGCCCTTGCGACGAAAAATACTCGCCAGTGCCAGGCTGGTATCGATGGTTTCCCAGTCGACCTCGACCAGTTGTATGAAGATGTCGAGCGCCTTGTCCTGCTCATCATTTAACAGGTAATTCAGGCCCTGAAAATAATCATTGGAAAATCGTAGTTGCCGGCGTAGCTTCCTGGAGCGGCGCTTGGAGACCAGCCAGCCCAGTATAAAACCCAGCAGCAATAGTAATAGTGTGGACTCAGGTGACATATTCATCATCTAGACCGTCATTTATCTGCTTTAAAAACGTCAGATAAGCTGGTTAGCGCCTCGCGTTGTTTTTTCAGCTGTCTTATCCTGTTTTTCTGTTTAATAAGGACAAATATATTCACCAGGTAGCCCAGAATCATGCCCACCAGGAGGGCAATTAATAATAGTGCGGCCAGTGGTACTTTATAGTCCAGGGTAAACAGGTCAACGCTAACCAGACCCGCATTACGATAGGTAAATGCAGCGATAAAGACGATGATGGGGATAAGCAGTAGTAGTACGAGAAAACGAATCATGAATGACACCGGTCATTACACAGGGGGTCAGAATTTGTCAGGACAAATAATGGGTGACAACGCAGGCGTGAACCCGGTTTATTCTGATTTTTGGATTGAATGGGTAACACGTTCGCGCAGTTCCTTGCCAGGCTTGAAATGCGGCACGTATTTTCCGGGCAATGATACTGAATCGCCGGTTTTAGGGTTACGTCCGGCTCTAGGTGGACGAAAATGTAAACTGAAACTACCAAAACCACGGATCTCGATACGCTCACCGGTGGCCAGTGACTCAGACATTTGCTCTAACAGGCTCTTTACAGCCAGTTCTACGTCTTTATAAGCCAGATGGTTCTGCTTTCGGGCCATAAGCTCTATAAGCTCAGACTTCATCATTGATCTTAATTCTGAATCATCTGCCATCTCTACACCCTTTTTATTGTATTGAATAGAAGGGTCATCCCTGACCCGATCTATTTGATTTCTAAAAGATATTACTCTTTATTAGCATTCATTTGCTCTTTTAGCAAATCACCTAACGTTGCAGAGGGTGCTTCTGATGAAGAACCATAGTCTTTTATGGCTTTTTGCTCATCATCGGCATCTTTTGCTTTGATAGACAGGCTAATTGCACGGCTCTTACGATCCACACCAATAAACTTGGCTTCGATCTCTTCACCGACAGTCAACACGGTACGCGCATCTTCAACACGGTCACGTGAAAGCTCAGAGGCACGTAAAGAACCTTCGATACCGTCACCCAGGTCGATAATTGCACCCTTGGCATCAACTTCCTTGATCGTACCCTTAACCAGGCTACCCTTGTCATGTGCGGCTACGAAGTTAGAGAAGGGATCCTGCTCCATCTGCTTAACACCCAGTGAAATACGCTCACGCTCGGGGTCAATAGACAGTACAACCGCTTCCAGCTCATCACCCTTCTTGTAGTTATGAGCTACTTCTTCTTCACCTTCATCCCATGTGATATCAGACAGGTGAACCAGGCCATCAATGCCACCGTCAAGACCCACGAAGATACCAAAATCAGTGATCGATTTGATCTTACCGCTAACCTTGTCACCCTTGTTATGGGTTGCTGCAAACTCATCCCATGGATTCGTTGTGCACTGCTTCATACCCAGTGAGATACGACGACGTTCTTCATCGATATCCAGGATAGTGACTTCAACGGGGTCACCCAACGCGACAACTTTAGCAGGGTTAACATTCTTGTTGGTCCAGTCCATTTCAGATACATGTACCAGGCCTTCAACACCGTCTTCGATCTCAACAAAGCAACCGTAATCAGTGATGTTGCTGATCTTACCGCTGAGGCGTGAACCTTCAGGATAACGACGTGCAATAGCGGCCCATGGATCTTCACCCAGCTGTTTAAGGCCTAGTGATACACGGTTACGTTCTTTATCAAACTTAAGAACAACCACGTCGATTTCTGAACCCACTTCAACGATTTCAGAAGGATGCTTAACGCGTTTCCATGCCATATCCGTGATATGTAACAGACCATCGATACCACCCAGGTCAAGGAATGCGCCGTAATCTGTAAGATTTTTAACAATACCCTTAACCGTCTTGCCTTCTTCCAGGTTAGCCAGCAGTTCTTCGCGCTCTACACTGTACTCAGACTCAACAACAGCACGACGAGAAACAACAACATTATTACGTTTCTGGTCAAGCTTGATAACTTTAAATTCTAACTCTTTACCTTCCAGATAAGCGGTGTCGCGCACGGGGCGAACATCAACCAGTGAACCCGGCAGGAACGCACGAATGTCGCCCAGTTCAACAGTGAAACCACCTTTAACCTTACCTGTAATAATACCGGTGATAATTTCTTCCGCATCGTGGGCCGCTTCAAGTACGATCCAGGCTTTAGCGCGTTTGGCTTTATCACGTGACAGACGGGTTTCACCCCAACCATCTTCAATAGCTTCAAGGACGATTTCTACATCATCGCCAATACTAACTTCTAACTCGCCATTTTCGTTCATGAACTGCGAATCAGGAATAACGCCTTCAGATTTAAGGCCGGCAGCAACAGTGACGTAACCGTCACAGATATCAACAACGGTGCCCATCATGATGGCACCAACACTCATTTGAGTGGCTTTTTGACTTTCTTCAAAAAGTTCAGCGAAACTTTCAGACATGTGGATAGATTTCCAAAAAAATACAATACATCTGCTTAATCTCTGTGCACTCTACATAATGGCTGTAGAAAAGATTCTGCAGGGTTGAATGTTAATTTTCGCCTGGCTACGTATACATAACCAGACACCTGTTTGAACAGGCTCAAAAGATAGATTTGGCGAGATCCAGCACTTTATTGGTGACCTGCTCGATAGACATTTCTGTGGTATCAAGCATAACCGCGTCATCTGCTGGTCTTAGGGGCGAAACCGACCTGTTGGCATCCTGCTCATCTCGAGCCGCTAGATCGGCTACGAGGTCGGGGAGATTAGCACTTATTCCCTTTTCTTTCAACTGGTTATGTCGTCTTTTAGCACGTTCTTCACAACTGGCGGTCATAAATATCTTCAATTGTGCCTCTGGGAACACGGTTGTCCCCATGTCACGGCCATCGGCGACCAGTCCGGCGACACTCGAAAAGGCCCGCTGGCGCTCCAGTAAAGCGGCTCTAACCCCCGGCATAGCGGCGATTGAGGAGGCTTTCATACCCATGTCCTCGGCGCGAATGGCCTCACTGACATCCTCGCCACGGAGCATGATTTTAAGCCCACCGCTATCGGTCTCAAAATGTACATCCAGCCCACGGGCAACGGCCTCAATGGCAGCCTCTGCCGTCATATCCAGCCCATCCTGGCTCACCGCCAGTGCGGTAAGGCGGTAAAGGGAGCCACTGTCAAGGATTTCCCAGCCCAGCTGGCGGGCGACATTCTGGCTAATCGTGCCCTTGCCTGCACCGCTGGGGCCATCGATGGTGATCACGGGGTGCATCTAATTAACCTCCGCATTGATCTTTATGCCGGCCTTTTGCGCGAGGCCGACGAAATCAGGGAATGAGGTATTCACATTCTCACAGTCTTCAATATGAATTGGGGCCGAGGCGCGGAGACCGGCCATGGTGAAGGCCATGGCAATACGGTGATCGTCACGGCTATGCACCTTGCCGCCATTAATGCTACCTCCCTGGATGATCATGCCATCATCAGTGGGCACGGCATCGACACCCAGCGCCTGCAGGCCGTCGGCCATCACCTGGATACGGTCGGATTCCTTCACACGCAGCTCTTTGGCACCGGTAACACGGGTTTCACCCGAGGCGCAGGCCGCCGCGACAAAGATCACCGGGAATTCATCGATCGCCAGTGGTACCAGCGCCTCCGGGATAGCAACTCCCTGCAGCTCGGCACTGCGAATACGGATATCGGCAACCGGTTCGCCACCGACCATTGTCTCATTCAGTAGTTCGATATTGGCGCCCATGAGGCGCATGATGTCGATAATGCCGGTACGGGTTGGATTGATGCCCACGTGCTGCAGGGTAATGTCCGAGCCTTTGGCAATACTGGCGCCAACAATGAAAAAGGCCGCCGATGAAATATCCGCGGGCACATCGATATCGCAGGCGGTGAGCTCACCCCCACCCTGCAAACAGACCGTGGCGCCGTCTTTTTTCAGGCTGTAACCAAAGGCCTCGAGCATGCGCTCTGTATGATCACGGGTCGGCGCCGGCTCGGTCACACAGGTTGTACCCTCGGCGTAGATACCCGCCAGCAAAAGACAGGATTTAACCTGTGCACTGGCAACGGGCATCTCGTAATTAATCGCTTTCAGCGGCTGTCCACCGTGAATTTTGAGCGGCGGGCGCCCACCTTCGGCGGTATCAACGCGGGCATTCATCTGTGCCAGTGGATCCGTAACGCGCTTCATGGGGCGCTTTGAGAGGGATTGATCACCACTCAATTCGAGGTCAAATGCCTGGCCGGACAATAGCCCTGCCATGAGGCGCATCGAGGTGCCTGAATTACCCAGGTCCAGTGGACCCGATGGCTGTTTGAGGCCCTTGAGGCCCACGCCCTGTATGGTTAGGCGGCCATCTTCGGTTGGCCCGTCGATATCCACACCCATGGCACGGAAGGCGCGCAAGGTATTGAGGCTATCCTCGCCCTGCAGAAAACCACTGACATGGGTCACGCCATTGGCCAATGAGCCAAACATGATGGATCGGTGGGAAATAGATTTATCACCGGGGACACGGAAGGCGCCCTGCAAAACACCGCCGGCATCAACAACAAAATCAAGCTGGGACATGCATTCTCTCTATAAAATCTGCGTTTAGTGGCGCTATAAAATGAGACGAATATTAGCGGGATGGCGGCAGAACATCCAGTTTTAAAGCGAATTTTGTGTGTATGACAGGTGAAGTGATGCTTAGCTGTGCTGACCCGGGCTAGTCAGGATGTTTGGAGTAACTGAAAGTCTAATCCAAAAAATCAAAAGAAAACGCAAATGAACGCGAATATACGCAAATTAAATAGGGACTGTTCAATCCAGGATATTTATAAGCAGCATTTTAATGCTCGCTTTTATTTGCGCTGTTTGCGTTCATTTGCGTTTTCTTTTAAACCGCACGAACAGGCTATATGGATAAATCAGGGCTAATTCAAGGCTCAGATGTTAATTCAGGCCAAAACAATTGAGACACAAAACGTCACTCAAGATCGTAAATCACCGAACGATTACGCCCGGTTTGTTTGGCCTTATATAAGGCCTGGTCGGCGTATTCTATGGCCTGGTGATAATCGTTCATTAGGGGATCGAATTCAGCCAGGCCCAGGCTGATCGTGAACTTTATTGTTTCGCATTCATGCTCAATGATCAGCGCCTCGATTTTTTTACGCAGGCGCTCGGCAAAAATCATCGAACTTTTTGCCGTGGTATCATCGAGTATCACCACGAACTCTTCACCACCATAACGACCCGCAATATCCGTATTGCGTTTGCACTCGGTTAATTGTTGCGCGGTAATCCGAATCACTTCGTCACCGGCCTGGTGGCCATAATTATCATTAACCTGTTTGAAGTGATCGATATCAAACATCACCAGTGTCGAGGGGCGTTTGGATCGCTGAAAACGTGCAAACTCGGCCTGCATTTGCTCTTCCCAGTAACCCCTGTTATTTAACTGCGTAAGGTGATCGGTGCGGCTTAGCGACTCGAGTGAATGATTAACCGACTGTAATTCTCTTTTGTTCATCGCCATATCGGTCACATCATAGACCAGTATGCCCACCTGCTTAACTTCGCCATCAGCCGAGGTTAATGGTATCAACGTGACATCCTGATACATAAATTCAGCAATACCGGTTATTGGCCTGTAGTTTTTAAATTTAAACAGGTAAGGCCGCTGCTCCCATGTAGTAAAGGCTCGGTGGTTAAGTAAAAAAACAGATTCGACCTTGCGCTTAAACCAGTCTGCGGGAATATCCCGGCAAAAGTCGAGCAGCTTATTGCCAATAATATCGGTTGGTGAACAGCCACTGTGATTTTCCATAAATGTATTCCAGACCTGCACACGAAGCTCACGATCAATAACGACCAGGCCCACATCGAGGTTCTGGATCATATCGATTAACCAGTGAAATTCTTTTATTGAAGCAAGGTCTTGTGTCATACATTTATTCCGAAAGATAGGAGATACGTTTTTTTAACGCATCAATAGAGTCTTCGGTAAAGAGCAACAACAAATCACAGGCGATTTGTTTATTTTCAATCCTGTAGGGCACTTCTATGGCAAGGATCTCATTCCAGCCTGAAGCATTCTTTTTTAAAATATCATTGATCATCACATGGCGACCTAAAATCGCCGGGTTTCTTTGACTGAAGGTGATATCGAGCTGGTTCGCTATGCCTTTCAGGCAGGCACCGATGAGGATACTGGATATATCCATCAGTAATTCCATCTGCGCGCTGTCATTGAGTTCACCTTTAAAACTCATTAATTCAGCAATATCGACAAAGCTGGATTCATCGAATATCAGCAGTGCCTCGCCCGCAATCCCCGAGCCGATAAACGCCTGGCAAACGGCTGACACGGTCTCCTTATCCTGGACCTCGTGCAATGCCATACGAAGTTCACTCACCTCGATACGGTTAACCACGGGAATCGGCAAAATAACGAAGACGTTTAATAGGCGTGCGAGTAAATCGGCGGCTCGACCCATGGCCACATTGACAACTTCTTTACAGGCATCCAGATAATCGAGCTTGAGCTCTTCACGTTTGCTGGAGGGGGAAGATTCGCGACGTATACCGTAGTTGTCTAGAATGCTAATCAGCGCATCCTGATCAATGGGTTTTTTTATAAAATCCAGTGCACCCAGCTGCATCACACGCTTGCGTGCCTCGGGCTGAATATCACCTGAGACCACTATGACCATAGTAGAGATATCCTGCTCACGGATTGCCTGTAACACCTGGTAGCCATCCATTTCAGGCATATTAAGATCAAGAAACATGATCTCACCCTTGCCCTGCTTTAATGCCTCGATCGCTTCTAATCCATTTGAAGCAAAGGTAATTTCAACACCCCAGTCTACCGGCAATGAACGGGACATTTGTTTTTGGGCGAACGTAGAGTCATCACAAATGAGTAAAGGTACGGGCATAATGAGTTATATTGAAAACAAGGCAGATTTAATCATATTAACCACATTATGGTTGATGAATTCAGACTAGTGAAGGAAAAGCCGCAAAAAAACAGACGAAATAGCATTCGCCTGTTGCTATGACTACATTAAGAAGTCATCCCTGGCCTGCTTGGCCCGACTGAAAATATCGAACAATGCTGTTTCATCACTATCAGAAATTGCAGTTCGCAACTGCTCCAGCTCTACCTGATAACGCTGCATCATAAGCAAAATAGCATCACGATTGGCAAGGCAGATATCACGCCACATCACGGGATCGCTGGAGGCAATACGTGTAAAATCCCTGAAACCGCCGGCAGCAAAGCGAAATATTTCATCCACCTCTTCGACCCGGTTTAAACAATCAACCAGGCCAAAGGCAAGTACGTGCGGCAAATGACTGGTACCGGCCAGCACCAGGTCATGATGTTCGGCGGACATTTCATCCACCTCGGCACCCGTTGCCTGCCACATGGCTATAACCGAATCAATATCCTCACGGCGATTATCTTCGAGTGGTGTAAGAATGACGCGCCTGTTGTGATAGAGACTATCAAATGCCGCATCAGCACCGGATTTTTCTATACCGGCGATGGGGTGGCCGGGCACAAACTGTTCCCGTTTTTTACCCAGTGCTTCGGTCGCATCACTAACCACCGATACTTTCGAACTACCTGCATCGGTTATAATGGTGCGGGGCTG
>JAOUMO010000024.1 GCA_029881425.1 Gammaproteobacteria bacterium | reverse complement strand
GTGAAGCTGACCTACGTAAGCGTATTGAGATACACGGCAATGATGGCATAGATAAACTGGGGAATCTATTCAATGAATTGCTTGAAAAATTTCATGGCACCATTTCACAGGTATCTAATGCCACGACTCAGCTAGCTTTTGCTTCATCACAGGTATCTCAAATTACGCAAAGTACAACCGACGACATTATTAGACAGCAAAAGGATACCGACCAGGCTGCGACGGGCATGAACGAGATGACCGCTACCGTCCAGGAAGTAGCACAAAATGCATCCACTGCCGCAGATGCCGCCGAGAATGCTGAAAATGAATCAAATATTGGTAAACAGGTTGTCAATACCACCATTCAATCAATTAATTCGCTGGCGAATGAAATAGAAAATGCACATACAGTGATACTCAAACTACAGACGGATAGCGAACAAATAGGTAGTGTCCTTGATGTTATTCGCTCTATTGCAGAGCAGACAAATTTACTGGCTTTAAATGCAGCCATAGAAGCGGCACGCGCTGGTGAACAGGGTCGTGGCTTTGCTGTTGTAGCCGATGAAGTAAGAACTCTTGCAAGCCGCACTCAAAAATCCACACAGGAAATTCAGGAGATGATCGAGCAACTCCAGCAGGGCTCAAACAATGCTGTAGACGTTATGGAAATGAGTAAAAAGCGTGCTCAGGAAAGTGTGGATCATGCCTCACAGGCAGGTACTGCACTGGATAATATTAATCAATCCGTCGTGTCTATCAATGAAATGAATAACCATATCGCCACATCAGCCAATCAACAAAGCCAGGTTGCGGCCGAGATGGATCTTAGCCTGGTTAATATTAGCCAGGTTGCCAATACCACCGCCGAAGGTGCACAAAACACATTATTACAGAGCCAGGAACTGGAAAAGCTGGCCTCTCATATGCAGGAATTAATGAGAAAATTTATTGTTTAACAGTTCAAACCTCGATTTATTTACCAGACAGACAAGCAAACTATCCCTTATAATCAGGCATTAAATTATTTAAACCCTGAAAAACAACATGAATCGTACCCTGCTAATCTTTATAATGATTGCCAGTGCCATGATAATTATGGTCATAGGCAATCGCTCACCTGATCAGGATGCTAGCTATACACCCTGGGATATCAACGTCCTTGATAATGGCAACACTCGAGTCTTTGGCATTACCCTGAATAAGACACTTCTCCAGGATGCAAACCAGATACTTTCAAGTTTTCCAGTTAATCAATTTAAAATAGATCCTGCTACACAAAAAAGATACCTGGTCGCCCATTATAATGCACTTAATTTTAATGGTTTGATTGCCGATATAGACCTCGAATATAAATTGACACCCGATGAACTAAACGAAATCATAAAACTGGCTGAGCAGGATGCCACATTAAAGCTACCAGAAAAAAATGAAATGAAACTGCTGGGAACGGTTATAAAAGCAATTTACTACCGCCCCAGCATTGACTACAACATCGACATGCTACTCAAATATTTTGGCCAACCTGAAAGCGATGAACGTAAGGATGATAAGATTGAATACTGGAACTACCCCAGCCTTGGCCTGAAAATCATCCTCAACCATGAAGGACAGGATGAATTTTGTTACACCCCAACAGTCATTACACCTGCTCCGGACAAAAAGTAGTTATACCTCATAAATACCATGTTCACGGGTAGCAAGGAATTTGATATCTGGCCAGCGCTCCTGTGTCATATCCAGGTTAACACGGGTTGGGGCAATATAGACCAGGTCGCCAGCATGATCTAAAGCAAGGTTAGACGCCGCCTTTTCCCTGAACTGGGCCAGCATCTTCTCATCGTCACATTCCACCCAGCGAGCAGTGCTTACACTGACCTGTTCAAAGCTGCAGTCCACGCCATATTCATACTGTAAACGATGGGCTACAACATCAAACTGCAGCACACCCACAGCACCCAGGATCAGGTCATTTTTGGTCAGGGGACGATAGAGCTGTGTCGCGCCTTCTTCGCACAACTGCACCAGGCCTTTCTGTAACGCCTTCATTTTTAATGGATCACGTAGTTGTGCACGACGGAATAACTCGGGTGCAAAATTCGGGATACCACTAAAGGCCAGGTCCTCACCCAAAGTAAAGGTGTCTCCAATACGAATGGTGCCATGGTTGTGAATACCAATAATATCACCGGCATAGGCATCGTCAACATGACCTCGTTCTGAGGCCATAAAGGTTAAGGCATCACTGAGCTTGATGTCTTTTTTAATCCGTACGTGCCGGACCTTCATACCTTTAGTAAAGTGGCCGGAGCAGACGCGCATAAACGCAATGCGATCCCTGTGCTGGGGATCCATGTTGGCCTGGATCTTGAAAACGAAACCGGTAAATTTTTCTTCTTCCGCCTTTACTATGCGTGAGCCTGCATCCTGGTCCTTCGGTGCTGGCGCATAAATATCCAGTGCATCGAGCAGCTCCTGGATTCCAAAATTATTAATTGCAGAACCAAAAAATACGGGGGTTAATTTGCCTTCGCGGTAGGCCTGCATATCAAATTCGTGACTGGCGCCTTTTACCAGCTCAATCTCATCGCGCAGTTCCTGTGCCATATGGCCAATTTTTTCATCCAGCTCTGGGTTATCCAGCCCCTGTATGATATCACCTGTTTTAATACCGCCGCCATGTGTGGCACTGAACAAATGTACGGAATTATTATACAAATGAAATACACCCTTGAACTGTTTGCCCATACCTATTGGCCATGTCATAGGGGCGCACTGGATATTCAATACCGTCTCAACATCATCGAGCAGGTCAACGGGGTCCCTTGCCTCACGATCCATTTTGTTGACAAAGGTAATAATCGGGGTATCACGCAGGCGACAGACATCCATCAATTTAATGGTTCGTTCCTCTACGCCTTTGGCGGCATCGATCACCATTAATGCAGAGTCGACCGCTGTCAGTGTACGGTAGGTATCTTCCGAGAAATCAGCGTGGCCCGGTGTGTCCAGTAGATTAAAAATACAGTCATTGTGCGGGAACTGCATAACTGAGGATGTTACAGAAATACCGCGCTGTTTTTCCAGCTCCATCCAGTCGGAGGTAGCATGGCGCGCTGCCTTGCGACCTTTTACCGTACCTGCGGTCTGTATGGCACCGCCAAATAACAGTAGCTTTTCGGTCAGCGTGGTTTTACCCGCATCCGGGTGAGAGATAATGGCGAAGGTACGCCGGCGTTGCATTTGTTGTAAAGATTCAGACATAGTAATCACAAAACATATAGAAGGCGAAATTATACACGAAGATGGAATTGACGGCTTGAGATGATGCGCCCCGGTGGGATTAATCGTCTGGTAAATTCAGAGCCCGTGCAAAAACCAGGGCATCCTCTTTACCGTCGTCTGCCGGATAATAATCCTTACGCACACCAATCTGGTTAAAGCCTTCCTGCTCATAGAGCTGAATAGCGACCTGGTTGGATACCCTGACTTCAAGAAAAACAGACTCCACCGCCTTTTGCTCGGCAGTATCCAGCAGCTTGTACAGCATCCTCTTGCCCAGGCCCTTTCCCTGTAACTCGGGTGCAACACAAATATTCAGGATATGCGCCTCATCAGCAGCTATAGAAATCAGGCCATAGGCCTGGATGACATCCGATTCTTCATAGACAAAACAGTTATATCCAACACGGATGCAATCGCAGAAGATACCTTCTGTCCAGGGGTGCTTATAAACGGATTCCTCTATGGAGATCACCGCAGGGACGTCCTCGAATAACATCGCCCTGAAGCCCTTGATCGACTCAATATCCGGATTAATTGCCACGATCAGTTAACCAGGAGCTGCTTAACACGTAATAAATCCTGCCAGGAGTCTTTCTTATCGCGGGAATGAGTTATCAGGTGTGCAGGCGGGTGACTGACCAGCAACGGGATACCATTATACTGGTGCGTTGTCGCCCTTAGCGTCAATAATGGATCCTGGGTTACCAGTAAATGCTGTGCTGCAAGCTGGCCCAGTACGAGAATCACCTTTGGCCTGATGAGTTCGATCTGCCTCTGCAGGTAGGCATCACAACAGATAATCTCACTGGTTTGTGGCGTCCTGTCATCCGGTGGCCGGCATTTAATCACATTGGCCATATAGACCTGCTGGCGTTTCAGGCCAATCGCCGCGAGCATGGCATCGAGTAACAGGCCGGGCTCACCCACCCCGGGTTGCCCCTTGCTTTCTTCTTCGCCAGTGGGGGCATCGCTAATAATAAATAACTCGGCATCACGATGGCCCTCACCAAATACTGTACGTGTTCTCGATGTATGCAATCCACATAATTGACAATCACTGACCAGTGCTCGCAGCTGCTCACAGTCCATAGCCGATAGTTGTGGCCGGCCAGTTTCTTCAGCTACTTTTTCAATGACAGGTTCGGCAGCGGGCATAGTAGTGCCACCGGCTTGTTCCTTGGCATCAATCATCACAGGATACTTTTCAAACCACGGCTGGATGCCCATGGCTTTCAAATAATCGAGGCGCCGGGCTTCAGGCAATGCGCTTCCCTGCGCTACTGAATCCTCTCGCTTATCCTGTTCCGCAACCACTTTAATTACACATCGCCCAGCTGTGGATGTGCGCGATCTTCCATACCCACCATAATTTTATTCAGTGCATTCACATAGGCCTTGGCCGACGCAATAACAATATCGGTATCTGCACCCTGGCCATTCACTATGCGACCACTCTTTGATAAACGCACGGTCACTTCACCCTGTGAATCCGTACCACTGGTAATATTATTCACCGAATATAACTGTAACTCGGCCTCGCTCTGCACCACCTGCTCTATCGATTTATAGGCTGCATCAACCGGACCACTTCCCTGCGCGGTAACGCTATGCTCCTTGCCATTAAAAGAAACGACGACACTGGCCTCTGGTACTTCACCGGTTTCCGAGCAGACTTTAAGGCTGATTAATTTCAATACCTCATTCTCGGCCGTCCAGTTTGTCTCTGTCACCAGTGCCTGTAAATCTTCATCGAAGATTTCATGTTTTTTATCCGCCAGGTCCTTAAAGCGACTGAAGGTTTCATTCAATTCTTCTTCCGTGGCCAGTTCGATACCCAGTGTTTCAAGCCTTGACTTCAATGCATTACGACCGGAATGCTTACCCAGCACAATACGGTTCTCACTCCAGCCCACATCCTGGGCACGCATGATTTCATAGGTCTCACGGTTCTTTAATACACCGTCCTGGTGGATACCGGATTCATGGGCAAAGGCATTGGCACCTACGATGGCCTTATTCGGCTGCACAGGGAAACCTGTAATACTACTCACCAGGCGTGAACAGGGCATGATCTGTGTCGTATCCAGCGTAGTATCACAACTGAACAGATCCTGGCGTGTACGCACGGCCATGACTATCTCTTCCAGTGCAGCATTACCGGCACGCTCACCCAGGCCATTAATAGTACATTCCACCTGGCGCGCACCATTCTGGACCGCAGCCAGTGAATTGGCTACAGCCATACCCAGGTCATTGTGACAATGCACGGAGAATATGGCCTTATCGGAATTGGGAATACGCTCGATCAAGGTTTTAATTAAACCGCCGAACTGGCTGGGTAGATTGTAACCGACCGTATCGGGAATATTAATCGTCGTTGCGCCGGCGTCTATCACGGCCTCAATGATGCGGCACAGAAAATCGGTTTCCGAGCGACCGGCATCTTCCGGTGAAAATTCGACATTGTCCGTGAATTGACGAGCCATCTTCACTGCGGCGACAGCCTGCTCCAGCACCTGGTCAGGCTGCATGCGTAACTTCATCTGCATATGGATCGGCGAGGTCGCAATAAAGGTATGGATACGCGAGGAGTTGGCCATTTTCAGGGCCTCGCCCGCACGGCTAATATCTTTTTCAAGCGCACGCGCCAGCCCACAAACCGTACTGTCTTTTACTGCCTCGGCAACAGCCTGCACCGATTCGAAGTCACCGCGACTGGCTATCGGAAAACCGGCTTCGATAATATCGACTCGCATACGCTCCAGCGCCTTGGCTATACGCACCTTCTCTTCTTTGGTCATAGATGCGCCGGGGCTTTGCTCGCCATCACGCAAGGTTGTATCAAAAATAATTAATTTGCCATCTGAACTCATGACATTGCTCCACTAATCGGGATGTTTATATATTATGTGTGTGTTTATGCGTATTTCCCCTCGCCAGAGATATCTATATGCCCTAAGGCAGTAGAAGGAAAAGCGCTTGATCAGACAGGTGTGTTTCAGACAGGCACAACAGAATACCGCCATGGGGCGCTGCTAAAGAAGCATGTTGTATTCTGTTTGAAATCATAGTATTCACGATCAATGGTTTGTCTAGACTATAACGGACAAAGTTTCGTTTGCCAAGCATCGTTTGCCTTGATTAATCCTGAACCGGCGGGGTTTTACGGCCTATTTTCTTCATGCGCCGAAATACAGACAATACCGGACCTGAAAGCAGATAAATAACAAACACGGCAAACAGTACCTTGGGGGGATTCAGTGCCGCAACCGCCAGCACAATAACAATCACTAACAGCGCAACAAAGGGCACCCTGCCCCTGAAATTAAGCTCTTTGAAACTGTAATAGAGCACATTAGTAACCATCAGGATACCGGCCAGCAGGGTAATAACCAGCGCAGGAATAGCCACATCCTCGCCCTTGATACCCGCATCAAAACACATCCAGATAAAGCCCACCACGACCGCCGCCGCCGATGGGCTGGGCAAGCCCTGGAAATAACGCTTATCGGCCACACCCACCTGGGTATTGAAACGCGCCAGGCGCATCGCCGCACAGGCGGTATAAATAAATGCAGCCAGCCAGCCAAACTTGCCCCACTGCCAGCCCTGGCTCACCAGTGATGACAGGGCCCATTCATACATGACCAGTGCAGGCGCCAGGCCAAAGGAGACCATGTCCGACAGGCTGTCGTATTCGGCACCAAACTCACTCTGTGTATTGGTGATACGTGCGACACGACCATCGATACCATCCAGTAACATGGCAATAAAAACAGCAGCACAGGCCTGGCCGAAATGACCATGAATAGCGGCGATAATGGCATAGAAGCCAGCAAACAGTGCAGCGGTGGTAAATAGATTAGGCAACAGGTAGATACCTTTGCGTCTATAACCGGGTTTTGCTTTTATTTCCATTATTGCCTACATCAGTATTAGGGCCACAGCCCTGTAAGGAACCGTGTCAGTTAAAAGATAATGCCTCATATTCTCTGCGACTTTACATCTTTGCGTCAAACCTTTTCATCACAGCATCAACAAAAAAGGGGGCAAATGCCCCCTTTCTTATATGACAGGACAAGCAATTAGTTCTTGCTCTTGTCAACAATCTGATTCGCCTGGATCCAGGGCATCATTTCACGCAATTGACCACCCACAACTTCAATCGGGTGCGCCGCATTGTTACGACGACGTGCTGTCATCTCAGGGTAATTGGTTGCACCTTCCAGGATAAAGCGTTTTGCATAATCACCATTCTGGATATTACGCAATGCTTCACGCATGGCTTTACGGCTTTCTTCGTTGATGACCTTGTCGCCAGTAACATACTCACCGTATTCCGCATTATTTGAAATAGAGTAATTCATGTTGGCAATACCGCCTTCGAACATCAGGTCAACAATCAGCTTCAGTTCATGCAGGCACTCAAAGTAAGCCATTTCTGGCGCATAACCAGCTTCTGTTAATGTTTCGAAGCCCATTTTAACCAGTTCAACGGCACCGCCACAAAGTACCGCCTGCTCACCAAACAGGTCAGTTTCTGTTTCATCTTTGAATGTTGTTTCGATAATGGCAGTACGACCACCACCTACACCCGATGCATAAGACAGGGCCAGCTCTTTTGCCTTACCAGAGGCATCCTGGAATATAGCAATCAGATCAGGCACACCACCACCACGTACAAATTCACTACGTACAGTGTGGCCCGGCGCCTTGGGCGCAATCATGATGACATCAAGATCTTTACGTGGAACGATCTGGTTATAGTGGATCGCAAAACCATGGGCAAATGCCAGTGTTGCACCCTCTTTCAGGTTGGGCTCAATTTCATCTTTGTATAATGATGACTGAAACTCATCCGGTGTCAGGATCATAATCACGTCTGCTGTTTTAACCGCATCGGCTACAGATGCTACTTTCAGGCCTTCATTCTCAGCCTTAACTGCAGAACTTGAACCTGCACGTAAAGCGACTGTGACATCAACACCTGAATCTTTTAAATTCAGCGCATGCGCATGGCCCTGTGAACCATAGCCCACGATAGTGACTTTCTTGCCCTTGATAATAGACAGGTCACAATCTTTATCGTAATAAATATTCAAGCTCATGTTTATTTTCCAGTATGTTATAAATTAAAAATTAAAATTAAAGTGTTAAGGATTTTTCACCACGGCCAATACCAATTGCACCGGATCGCACCACTTCATAAATAGAAATACTCGATAATGCGGTTAAAAATGCATCCAGTTTTTCACCCTTGCCCGTCATCTCGATGGTATAGGTATTATCGGTAACATCGATGATACGACCGCGGAAGATATCGGCCAGACGCTTCACTTCACTACGCGCATCACTCGTAGCTTCAACCTTGGCCAGCATCAGTTCACGTTCGATAAAACTACTTTCGGTAAGATCAATCAGCTTTACCACATCAACCAGCTTGTTCAGCTGTTTCATGATCTGCTCGACAATCTCTTCGGTGCCCGAGGTCACCACCGTCATACGTGACAGGGTTTCATCGTCTGTCGGTGCCACGGTCAGGGATTCAATATTATAGGCACGCGCAGAAAACAGGCCGGCAACACGCGACAGAGCACCTGACTCATTTTCCAGTAATATTGAAATAATATGTTTTCTATTCATATCAGTATCATTTCATTCAGGCCCGCACCAGCAGGGATCATCGGATAAACGTTTTCTTCACGGTCGGTAATAAAGTCTATAAAGACCAGACGATCTTTATATTCCGTCATCGCTTTATCCAGCGCTGCACGGACATCTTCCGGCTTTTCAACTTTAATACCGATATGGCCATAGGCCTCGGCCAGTTTCACGAAATCGGGCAGGGACTCCATATAGGACATGGCATAACGCTTTTCATAGAAAAACTCCTGCCACTGGCGCACCATACCGAGGAAGCGATTATTCAGGTTAATGATCTTAACCGGCAGGCCGTATTGTAGACAGGTTGCTAGCTCCTGGATACACATCTGGATACTGCCCTCACCCGTCACGCAGACCACGGTTTCATCCGGATGCGCCATCTGTACACCCATAGCAGCCGGCAGACCGAAGCCCATGGTACCCAGCCCACCTGAATTGATCCAGCGACGGGGCTTATCAAAGGGATAATACTGGGCGGCAAACATCTGGTGCTGCCCCACATCTGAAACCACAAAGGCATCACCGTCGGTGGCCTCGTGTAACTGCTGGATCACGTACTGTGGTTTTATGGTACCCGTATCCGTATCATATTTCAGGCAATCCTGGGCACGCCATTCGTTGACCTGCTTCCACCAGGCCTTCATCGCCGCCGCATCCGGGCGTTTTTTGGTATCCTGCAGCAGTTTATTGAAATCTTCCATTACCTGCTTAACATCACCGACGATAGGTACATCAACTTTAACATTCTTGGAAATGGACGCCGGGTCTATATCCACATGCACTATGGTAGCCGAGGGGCAGAACTTCTCGAGATTTCCGGTAACACGATCATCGAATCGGGCACCTATGGCAATCAGTACATCGCAGTTGTGCATCGACATATTGGCCTCGTAAGTACCATGCATACCCAACATACCCACAAACTGCTCATCACTGGCAGGATAGGCACCCAGGCCCATCAGCGTATTGGTAATAGGCGCACCAATAGCACGCGCAAATGAAACCAGCTCTTCGGATGCATTACTCAAAATAACACCACCACCGGTGTATATCATTGGGCATTTGGCATCCAGGATAATATCCAGCGCCTTTTTGATCTGGCCAGTATGCCCCTTCACCGTTGGGTGATAAGAACGTACCTTGATATCCCGTGGGTAGGAGAATTCGGTTTTATGGGCCGTCACATCCTTGGGAATATCAACCACAACCGGGCCAGGCCGACCCGTAGTCGCTATATAAAAGGCCTTCTTCATAACAGAAGCCAGGTCTTTCACGTCTTCAACCAGGAAATTGTGCTTCACAATCGGCCGCGTAATACCCACGGAATCCACTTCCTGGAAGGCATCATTACCAATCAATGGGCGTGGCACCTGGCCTGTCAGCACCACCATAGGGATAGAATCAAGATAGGCTGTCGCAATACCGGTAACCGCATTGGTTGCACCAGGGCCAGAGGTGACCAGTACCACGCCCGGCTTGCCTGTACTACGTGCGTAACCATCCGCAGCATGGGTTGCCCCCTGCTCGTGGCGTACCAGGATATGCTTCACATCATCCTGCTTGTAAAATGCATCATAAATATGCAGTACAGCACCGCCAGGATATCCAAAAACGTGCTCCACGCCCTCTTCTTTCAGGCATTGAACAACTATTTCCGCTCCGGTTAATTCCACCTTGATGTCTCCAGCATTGGTTAAGGCTTAAAAAACCTTAAAAATCATAGACTTTTACAATAACGACATGAAATTGCAAGCCGCGCATTTTAACCCGAAAGCGATCATCCCACAACTCTGGCGCCAAACCGCTCGTTTTCTGATTCTGCGTTATTTTCAGGCAAAAAAAAACCCGGCTAACTGGCCGGGTTTTTTTCACTATCCGACCAAATTAGAAGGGGTCATCACTCACGCTACCACCAGCAACCACAGTCAGTACATCACGAATCGCATCAGGTGTAGACATGATGTTCATGAAGCTGTTATCACCCATCATGCTCAGGTCAGGGAAGTTGATCGCAATGCGGAAACGGGCATGCAGTGCTTCAGCTTCTTTGTCATTGACCAGGATTTCATAGGGAAGATGTGCAGTTGAACGAATAGGCTTGAAGTCAATTTCACTCATGATGAATGACTCATCCATATATTTCTTGCCTTCGTTAGGTGCTTTCATACCTACGCCGAAAATAGTCTGTTTTGTACCAGGGATATCAATACGGTAAACCTGCATAGCACCCGCTGTTTTGGCTGCCAGATTTTTTTCAATCGTGCTAACGACTTTATCGTGACTACCTGCTGAAGCCAGCTCCAGGGGCTCATCAAAGTATTCCATACCAAAGGTGTAGTGGTATTTACCCAGTTTCTTTTCAGTCAGGCCTTCAGCAGGGCCGTAAGACTGGATCGAACCCAGTGCTTTTTTCAGAGAAGCCGTGGTTGCATCAAGATTTGATTTGATGTGGTAAGCCTTGGCCATGTAGAAGGGGTTAGTGTAAGACACCTGAACTTTGTTATTCATCTCAGTTAATGAAATACGCTGACCTGCAACATAACCACCACGTGAATGGCTAGCAGCTGCTTTTTTCAGTTCATCATTGGTTACTACAATGATATGCGCACCCTTGAAAGGTGAGTACTCACCGGCAATTTCAAAACCATTGCCCTGTAGGGCCTGTTTTGTAGCATCCAGTTTATCAGCAATTGTGCCTGCATCATTGGAAGCAAGAACGAAAGGCAGATGTTTATCGGCGGCTTGTGCTGCTGATGCAATCAGGCCAATGGCCAATGCAAATGTATAAGTATATATTGATTTCATGTTCATTTTTATGCTCCAACTCCCATTGGGTTTTGTAATAATTACGCTTGGAATTTAACGTTGGCTAAAACTAACCTTGACCCTTTAACTTGTCAACGAAATATTTTTTTATTACCCCTATTCAATAAATATCAACTTTAAACTAGATAATTATATTCTAATATAGCCACTGATGATTATTCACTAATTGGTGAATATTTTTATATAAAAAAATTACAAAAAAACAGGGGCTATAAGCCCCCGTTTTTTTACAAACAAATGTCTAATACTATAAATTAAAAATTATTTGTATACATAAACTGCCAGTTCATCTGGCTGTGTGAAACAGCAACACCCGAACCACTGGTTGCATCGACTTCTGGCGCATAGGTCAGGGAGAAATCAACCGCCTGTGCCTGGTCGATCTTGTAACCCACACCACCGGTTAGATGATTTTCAATCGTAGCCGGAAACAAGGGATTCAGATAGGCATCAGGAACAGGATTCGATGAAAGGTTCAAACCACCGCGTACGGTGAGCGCACTATCAACCTGGTAAGATGCACCGATATTGATGACTGTCTGATCATCCCATTTCTGGAACATTTCAAAATCAACGGCCACATCTGCAAAACCTGCAGCCAAACCCGTCTGAGTTGAATCAGAGGTAAAGGTCATGCGGAATGAATCCATGACATCTGACCAACGAATTGACTTGATATCTGCTGCTATTAATAACTTATCATTCATCTGATAAGCACCACCAAAGCCAATGGTTGCTGGCCACTGGAAATCAACCACACTGACTCTACCGGTTACGTCAACAGGAACTGCAGTATAGGTACCCGCTGCAACACCTGCAACACCCGGATTCCAAGTCTGATTCAATACATTATCATCAAAGTTGGCACTCATAGTCATTGAGGCGTTACTGGTTTTCAGATCACCCAGGCTGGTTTCCAGATGATAAGTACCACCCAGGGTCAGCTTGTTGTTTACCTTGTAAACGAATCCCAGTTTTGCGCCGTAACCTGTACTTGACGCTTCACCCGTATAATCACTGCTATTAGAAAAATCAAAGCGTGTAGTATTCACAGGATTAGCAGGATTCATCATACCCACGCCAACAGCACCCGCAAATGCAGAAACCAGCGTTCCACTAGCCGTACCACCGGCATTCGTAGCCAACGGATTGACTGTTGTGGGCATAAAATCCATAAACTGCGCACCTGACATGGCCATTTTCAGATCCATACCCGCCCAGACAAAGTCAATCGTACCACCGACAGTTAATTTACTATCCACTTCATAGGTGAGTGGCACCAGCATACGCCCTACACCTACTTCAGAACGTACCGCTTCATTGGTACCTGCAGCGATAATGGAGTCAGCCGCATAGTCCGTACCCATCCCCCCCTGGGCAAACATACCAAAACCATATGTCAGTTTACCTTCACGCTTGGTCCAGCCCACGGCGGGCATCATGTAAGGGCCACCAGAAGAATCTGCATCGGACATACCCGTCATCGATGAAGTAATATCCGGTGCCAGGCTGCCAATGGCGACTTCCAGGCGACTCTGGCCATCATTCATCAGGCCAATCGTGGCTGGGTTATTCATTACCGCAGCCGAGCCATTTTCATAAGCCATGGACGCACCGCCCATCCCCGTTGCAACAGGACCATAGCCTTCTAAATTCATTCCGTTGGTGGCGTACACTGCTGGCGATGCAAGGATACCGGCAACAGTCATGGAAATTAAGGATCTCTTTAACCCACTCATAATTCTCATCCTCAAATGGAAATACGCTCTAGCGTATATTTATAATAATTAGTTAACTCAATCACTTTGAAAAAGCCCCCTGAAAGATACACATGTAGCCTCCAGCGTGTCAAATACCCAAACGGGGCATATGTCAAACCCCTAAATAGGGGATTTATTGATTATCTAGTTGATTGCGCTGTAATAAGCAAATCAAATGGGCTCTTTAATTATCAAATCTCATAAAAAAACCCCTGAATCTAATGATTTCAGGGGTTTCCATGTACTTTATGAACAATAATTGATCTATCAGGCCACCAGGTCGTGCCCCATCTGTTGCCAGGCCATAATACCGCCACGCAGGTTGAATACATTGTCAAACCCCTGTGCCGCCATAAAACCCACGCCCTGTGCTGAGCGCGCACCGCTACGACAATAAAGTACACACAGGTCATCATTACTGATTTCATTCAGACGAACCGGCAGGGTATGTAATGGCAATTTTTCTGCCCTGGGGATTATGCCTGTCGCCATTTCTGCCACACTACGCACATCAATTAGACGAATGCTCTTGCCTTCATCCAGATAAGATTTCAATGCATGAACATCAACTTCCTTAATACCGCCCATAGACCAATACCTTTATTAGTAATTAATGAAACACTGAATTTTACAGCAGTTTATAAAAAAACAAAATAGATAAAGATTAATCCCTTTCAAGTAGAAAATAAAAATCATATCCTGCCTCGGCCTCAATCGAGGCCCATCAGCAGGGAAAACAATAAATTCTTAATAAAAACAAATGGTTATAAACTTATTTGAGTATTTTTACAGGCGTATTTTGTCACTTTATTTACATAGCACTAAAAAAATATTTTTCAATAAGTCTTGCCTTTTATTCACATTCAAAGGTAAGGTTTATGATGAAAAATAATACAACCGACTAATTTTTTAATATTGAGATTTTCCAAGGGTCAGCACTCAGGCATTACAGAGCATCAGCGATCAAACCTGGCTACCCCAAAGACACTCGAGGAGACAACAAATGAGCGACACACGTAAGCTGACCATTATTGCAACAAAAGGCACTCTTGACTGGGCATACCCTCCCTATATCCTGGCAAGTACTGCAGCAGCTTTAGGCATGGAGTGTTCAATATTTTTCACATTCTATGGCCTTGGTTTGTTGCTGAAAGACACTAGCAGCCTGAAAGTTACCCCAACAGGTAACCCTTCCATGCCGATGAAAATGCCTATGGGCCCAAAATGGTTCAAATCTATCGACTTTGGTCCTAAAATCCCTAATGTACTGTGGAACGTACCTTTCATGGACAGCATTGCCACTACACTGATGAAAAAGACTATCACTAACTGTGGTGTTGCAACTATCCCTGAATTACGCGAACTGTGCCAGGAAGCAGAAGTTAAATTCCTTGCCTGCCAGATGACAGTTGAACTTTTCGGCTACGATCACTCTCAGTTTATAGATGGTGTTGAATATGTAGGTGCGGCCACTTACTTCGAAGAGTCTTCTGACGCGACTCAGTCCCTGTTTATCTAAAGACTGGATATACAGGTAGAAAAAAGGCTGCATCCCAGGGTGCAGCCTTTTTTTATGACTTTTAAAAATAAAGACAACCGGTTCGCCCTGTTTTGATAGCCCCGCAATAAACACCTATTGGCTTTATTAGCGATAGACTACAGACAATCAGGAACAACAGAGCTCTATGTCCAGATCATTCTTCATAATAAGCTGTTTTGCAGCCTGCCTTATTTTTTTACCCTCGGCAAGAGCCGAATTACCACAGCTGGGTGATCCCACCCAAAAGGAAATTTCACCCTTTCAGGAATACCTGATGGGTAAAAATTTTTACAAAACACTACGTACCAACCTCCCCTTTATCGACGACCTGATTGTCAATGATTATTTAAATACACTGGGGCAAAAGCTGGTTTCGCAAACCGATCATGGCGAGCAGGAATTTAAGTTTTTCATACTTAATGTACCTAATATCAACGCCTTTGCCGGACCGGATGCACATATTGGCATTCATAGCGGCCTGTTTTTAGCTGCACACAATGAAAGTGAGCTAGCAGGTGTCGTTGCCCATGAGATATCCCATGTCACCCAACGACACCTGGCCCGGGCTATGACCGAGGCCAGTATTTCGCCCGCAGCAGCATTTGCAGCCATTATTGCCGGTATTATTGTGGGTTCCCAATCACCTGATGCTGGTGCAGCGATTATCTATGGGGGTTCTGCTGCGGTAATGCAATCACAGATTAACTTTACACGACATAATGAATATGAAGCCGACCGTGAAGCCGTTAATGTACTCAGGAAATCCAGCATCAACCCACGCGGTATGGCCGATTTTTTTGATACCCTTTTATCTCAATCTGAGTCAAATAATGTTTTTGCACAGATGGAGTACCTGAGAACGCATCCTTTGAGCTCTAACAGAGTTGCCGAGGCCAGACACAGGATGAAGGCAGGTGATCAAAAACTGGCTGACGACTCCCTCAATTTCCAGCTCTGTAAGGCAAGACTAGCGGTTATAAGCACCCGGTCTTTACAAAACCTGATTAATCGCCTAACCCAGATGGCGCCCGATAAACAAAGTGTAGTGACACGGTACACACTGGCTGCCAGCCTGATTGCACAGGGCAAGCCGGATCAGGCAATCTCAATACTGAAACAGATAATCAAGGAAAGTGACCATCCCTGGATCCAGATTACCCTGGCCGAAGCTTACAAAAATGACGGTCAAGTGGATAAGGGTCGGGTTGTAATGGAAAAATTAAATAAAATCTATCCAAACTATTTACCGGTCTCACTTACATACACAGAACTACTCGGCTTATCCAATAAATACAAGGAGGCCATAGCACTATTACGTAAACTCCTGCAACAACACCAGCAACCACTGATTTATCAGCAACTGGCTCAAAATTATTTTGCTGACGGCCAGACAGCACTGGCCCTGGAGGCCACCAGTTACCAGTATGAGCTTGATGGCTATTTACAACTGGCTGCGCAGCAGATAGATAATGCGCTGAAACAGGCCAATCTGGATAAGAGCAGTCGTCAAAGACTTGAAAGCCGGCAGCAGCAACTAGCCAGCCAAATACTCAGGGAACAAAGGAACTAGAGCACTTATACAATATTAGATTATTATTATATTCGAGTGAAAATGAGTTATTTATTTTATTAAAATACTGCTTGCTTTGAGCATTTCAAAGAGTATCCTATTGTCTGCTAATCCAGTTTTATATAACAATAACAGAATAGTACGTCCATTTTATTCAATCCATTTTTGGCCTGTATTTTTTACATAACCAACGGAGGAATGAATAACTTAGCAGAAATAACGGACGCAAACATATCTGAGTACTATCAACTACAATAATGGAATTAGTAATTTTATTAACCCACGCTATTGATTGAGGAGTGAACTATGCGGCATACCGCAAAAACCACAGCCACAGTGTCATCCATCGCTGTAATTCTGAGCACTCTTACCTTCTCACTGCCAGCCATTTCCATTGCGGAAGAGGCTTCAGTTATCGCTCAGGGCAAAGCACTTGCCTTTGATCGTAAGAAAGGTAATTGCCTGGCTTGTCATCAGATTGAAGGTGGTAGCTTACCTGGAAACATCGGGCCGCCACTGGTTGCCATGAAAGCCCGTTTCCCTGAAAAGGCCAAACTGCAATCACAAATCTGGGACTCTCGCCAGAATAACCCCAAAACCATCATGCCTCCCTTTGGCCCCCATGAAGTCCTGTCCAAAGCGGAAATTGAAAAGGTTGTTGAGTATATTTACTCACTCTAAAGAATTTGTAAGGTGAAGACACTATGAAAACGAATCGTAGAACATTTCTAAAGAACTCTGCGGCAGTCAGTGCCGTAGGTTTAATTGTCAGTGCAGGTCTATTAAGCCCTCGTACTGTTTTTGCTGCATGGCCCAAAGCGGCTTTTGAAGCAACAGATATCAATACTGCAGTTAAGTCCGCATTTGATACTGACAGTATGACTGACAGTGGTGACATTAAACTAAAAGCGCCAGACATCGCTGAAAATGGTGCTGTTGTTCCAATTACAGTAACCAGCAACATTGCCGGCACTGAATCCATCAGCATTCTTATTGCCCAAAATCCAACGCCTCTAACAGCCAGCTTTAATCTTGCTGGTAATACCGAGGGCTTTGTCTCTACCCGTGTAAAAATGAGCAAGACTTCTGAAGTTGTTGCGGTTGTAAAAGCGGGCGGCAAACTCTACACAGCCAAGAAAGAAGTTAAAGTCACTATCGGCGGCTGCGGCGGTTAATTAATAAAATTTTTGAGGATTTATACCATGGCAAGTTCAATTAAAGTACGCGCAAATGTCAAAGGTGACGTTACTGTTGTTAAAACACTCATCAGTCATCCTATGGAGACCGGTCTGCGCAAAGACAAAAAGACTGGCAAAAAGATTCCTGCTAATTTCATCCAGGAA
>JAOUMO010000172.1 GCA_029881425.1 Gammaproteobacteria bacterium | reverse complement strand
GAGAATTACCAGTTTTCCGGTGGTTTACATGGTGTCGGCGTATCGGTGGTCAATGCCCTGTCGTACCGACTGGAGGCGGAGATACGTCGTGATGGCAAGGTCTATTCGATTGCCTTTGCCCATGGTGATAAGGCCAGTGAGCTTGTAGAAATCGGTACTGTCGGTAAAAAGAATACCGGTACACAAATCCGTTTCTGGCCAGAAGCCAAATATTTTGATTCCCCCAAATTTTCAGTAAGCCAGCTAAAGCACGTGCTGCGAGCCAAGGCGGTACTCTGCCCGGGCCTGCACGTCACTTTCCTTGATGAAAAATCAGGTGAAACCGAGGAATGGTATTACGAAGATGGTCTACAGGATTACCTGACCGATACCCTTAAAGGTTTTGAGCTGTTGCCCGCCGAGCCCTTTATCGGTGCTATGGCCAGCCAGCATGAGGCAGTGGACTGGGCCCTGTTATGGCTGCCGGAAGGCGGCGAGGGCGTGGGTGAGTCCTATGTCAACCTGATCCCCACCTCCCAGGGTGGCACCCATGTCAATGGCCTGCGTACCGGCCTCACCGAGGCGGTGCGTGAGTTCTGTGAATTTCGTAACCTGGTGCCCCGTGGTGTCAAGATCAGCCCCGAGGATGTCTGGGATAAGGTCAGTTACATCCTCTCGGTAAAACTGGAGGATCCGCAGTTTTCCGGCCAGACCAAGGAGCGCCTGTCATCCCGTGAATGTGCGGCCTTTGTCTCCGGCGTAGTAAAGGATGCCTTTAGCCTGTGGCTCAACCAGCACACCGAAGACGGTGAGCGCATCGCCCTGCTGGCAATCGATAATGCACAGAAACGTTTACGTGCGGGTAAAAAAGTCGCACGTAAGAAGGTCACCCAGGGCCCGGCACTGCCCGGCAAACTGGCCGATTGCAGTTCCAGTGACGTGAGCCGTACCGAGTTATTCCTGGTGGAAGGGGACTCTGCGGGTGGTTCGGCCAAGCAGGCGCGTGATCGTGGCTTCCAGGCCATCATGCCCTTACGTGGAAAGATATTGAACACCTGGGAAGTGGATCCCGACCAGGTACTGGCCTCGCAGGAGGTGCATGATATTTCGGTGGCGATTGGTGTCGAGCCGGGCAGCACAAAACTGGGCGACCTACGTTACGGTAAAGTTTGTATCCTTGCGGATGCGGACTCTGATGGTTACCACATCGCCACTTTATTATGCGCCCTGTTCCTGCGCCATTTCCGTACCCTGGTAGAAGCAGGGCATGTGTATGTGGCCATGCCGCCGCTGTTTCGTATCGATGTCGCTAAAGATGTGTACTATGCCCTGGACGAGGCAGAGAAGCAGGGTGTGCTGGATCGCATCGCCGCAGAAAATAAAAAGGGTAAGGTGCAGGTAACACGCTTTAAGGGCCTGGGTGAAATGAATCCGTTGCAGCTGCGGGAAACCTCTATCGCACCGGATACCCGACGACTGGTACAACTGGTGGTCGAGGCGGGAGATAACAGCAATAGCATGATGGACATGCTACTGGCTAAAAAACGCGCCTCGGATCGCAAGGCCTGGTTAGAGAGCAAGGGCGACCTGGCTGAAATTTAAGATATAAAACTAACGCAAAGACACGAAGACAACCATACAGGATTTTTGGCATAAAGCTAAAAAAACGATGACGATGATCAATTTCCATCGTCGTGCTGGTCATCTTCCAAGGTCCTGCGTGAATAAGTAATAAATACTAGTGGTAAATACAATATGTCCGATCAGGAAAATTTAAGTTTTGAAGGCGTAGAAAAACAGCCGATGGCTGATTTTACCGAAAAGGCCTACCTGGATTATTCCATGTACGTCATTCTCGACCGTGCCCTGCCATTTATAGGTGATGGCCTGAAACCGGTGCAGCGTCGTATTGTCTACGCCATGTCCGAGCTGGGCCTGAATGCCTCGGCCAAATATAAAAAATCTGCACGTACCGTCGGTGACGTACTGGGTAAGTTTCATCCCCATGGCGACAGTGCCTGTTATGAAGCCATGGTATTGATGGCGCAGGACTTCTCCTATCGTTACCCACTGGTCGATGGCCAGGGTAACTGGGGGTCACCCGACGACCCCAAGTCATTCGCCGCGATGCGTTATACCGAGTCAAAATTATCAAAATATGCCGAGGTCCTGCTGCAGGAACTGGGGCAGGGTACCGTAGACTGGGCACCGAATTTTGATGGCACTATGGAGGAGCCAAAGGCGCTACCGGCCCGTCTTCCCAATGTGTTGTTGAATGGTTCTACCGGTATAGCCGTGGGTATGGCCACGGATATTCCACCGCATAATTTAAGGGAGGTGGCGACGGCCTGTATCCGTTTGCTGGATCACCCTAAATCCACTGTGCCTGAACTTTGTGAGCATATACAGGGGCCGGACTATCCGACCGATGCAGAAATTATAACGCCACGTGAAGAAATACTGGCGATGTACGAAACCGGCCACGGCAGTATCCGTGCCCGTGCAAAATATGAAAAAGAAGATGGGGATATTGTCATCACCGCGCTGCCTTATAAAGTCTCCGGCAATAAAATACTGGAACAGATTGCACAGCAGATGATAGCGAAAAAATTACCCATGGTTGAGGATATACGTGATGAGTCGGATCATGAAAATCCAACCCGACTGGTCATAGTGCCGCGTTCCAATCGCATTGATACCGAACAGTTAATGAAGCATCTTTTTGCAACCACTGACCTGGAATCGACCTATCGTGTAAACATGAACATGATTGGCATCGATGGTCGTCCCAGCGTAAAAAATATTCGTACGGTGCTCAAAGAGTGGCTGACATTCAGGGTGCAGACCGTACGTAACAGGCTCAACTGGCGACTCGAAAAAGTAAATAGTCGCCTGCATTTATTAGATGGTTTGTTGATCGCATTCCTGAATATCGACGAAGTCATTAGTATTATTCGTGAAAATGACAAACCCAAACCCATACTCATGCAGCGATTTAGCCTGAGTCACGAGCAGGCCGATTATGTCCTCGATACCAAATTAAGGCAGCTGGCCCGCCTCGAGGAAATGAAGATCCGTGCCGAGCAGGAAGAGCTGGCTATAGAGCGTGACAAGATTGAAAAATTACTCAGTTCAGAGCAACGTTTAAAAACCCTGATCAAAAAAGAAATCCTGGATGATGCAGAGGCCTATGGTGATAAACGCAGATCACCCATTGTGGCCCGTGAAGCGGCACAGGCCATGGATGAGTCCGCGCTAATCCCGAGTGAGCCGATTACCGTGGTGTTATCACAGAAGGGCTGGGTGCGTGCAGCCAGGGGGCATGATATCGATGCAGACAAGCTGAGTTATAAGGCCGGCGATAGTATGTTATCCGCCGCTGAGGGTAAAAGTAACCAGCTGGCGGTGTTCCTCGATAGTACCGGTCGTGCCTACACCCTGCAGGCACATACCCTGCCCTCGGCTCGCGGCCAGGGCGAGCCTTTGACTGGGCGATTCAACCTGCCCGCAGGTGCCGTATTCAGTGCTGCACTGCTGGGTAATGCGGATGAGCTTTATTTGTTTGCCACATCCTTTGGTTATGGTTTCGTGTCCACCCTGGGCGATATGCATTCACGTAACAAGGCCGGGAAAACCTTTTTGAAAGTGCCGCCTGGTGCCAGGGTGCTACCGCCGGTGAAGGTCCGCAGTATCGATGATGACTGGATCGTAGCTGTGAGTTCAGAAGGCCATATGCTGGTTACTGCACTGGAAGAATTGCCACAGATGGCCCGTGGTAAGGGAAATAAAATTATCAATGTGCCACCGGCAAAGCTAAAGGCCGCTGAAGAGTGGATATGTGCCATTGATTTGATCCAGGATGGGGAAAAATTAACCATCTATGCGGGTAAAAAGCATAAAACCATGCGTCCTGACGAGGTCGATGAACATGCGGGTGAACGTGGTAAGCGTGGACTTAAATTGCCTCGCGGTTATCAGAAAGTAGATGGTATGGCAGTCAATATTAAGGAATAGAACGCCAGGGAATAAATATTATTATATTTATGCCGTGGGTGAGTGCTGGATGTTGGCTTGTCGAGTAAAGACAGTGAGAAAAATTTGCCAATAGGGCTGTTTTTCTCACTGTTTTTGAATATCCCTTTTATTTGGCAGATCGTCTATCCTGCCCGGTACGCCTTCCAGATGCATCTTTAAATCTAACTCTGGATCGGCGTTCCTCCTGCCTCCTTTCAGTTGCCCGGCGTTCTTCACCGGTGTATTTGCTTTTACTGGTTGTCATTTTTATAAAGCCCTGTAAATAACTAGTGATTGGGTTAAATATTGTTATCAAACAATTTATTGTACTAACACCATCCATAGTGTGGATTTTACTGCAAGAACCAGGCCTAATATTAAACTCATCGAGTTCTGGTGATTTAAAGTATTTTTTTGCGCTGTGTTTTATAAAACTGTAAAGTTTTCCATATTTTGCTATGACAATAGTCTGGAATTTTTTACACTTTAAGTCACACCCTTTACTACCTATGTATTATCATCAGTAACCTTCTGCATAGTTATATAGCATAATTTTTATAGAAAATTCCGTGCTGGATATGAGTTATGTCGGAATTGATCGCTATAAAACAGACTGTCGGCTGATAGTAACAGGCAATAAAGATAATAATCTGCTGAACAGAAACAAATAGCTATATCAACAGAAATTAGATAGCTACAGGTGTTTAGTGCAATAAGAGAAGCTATGAATAATAGATTGCTTACTACCCAGCAGGGTAGCCTTAATTTGAATCGATACCCGGTAGAGAGGCATGATCTTTTACGTGCCTGGGATACAGCAGACGAGTATGTTTTAAATCATATTGCAGAATATAAGCTATTAG
>JAOUMO010000171.1 GCA_029881425.1 Gammaproteobacteria bacterium | reverse complement strand
ACGCTGATTAAGCCCATTACAGGTCGACTTGGGGTATAATATTTGGCCTTATTTAACCTGAAGAAAGCCTTTTTAGCCATGTCTGACCAACGCATTACCCGTAATAAAGCCGTACAGTTCACCTACACCATTTCCGATGATGAGGGCAATGTTGTCGAGCAGGTTGATCTGCCGGTCAATTATGTTCACGGCGCCAGTTCGATGGGCCTTATCGAGAGCGTGGAACGCGCCCTGACGGGCTGCCGTAGCGGTGACAAGATCCAGGTCGATGTACCGCCTGCCGAAGGTTTTGGTGAAGTTGACCCCAGCCTCACTTTCACCGATGACGTCGAAAATGTACCACCCCAATTTCGCCAGCTGGGTGCACGGGTCGAAATGCAGAATGACCAGGGTGAAACCAAGGAGTTTGTTGTATCAAAAATAGAGGATGGCAAACTCACCATCGATGGCAACCACCCCCTGGCGGGTAAGACTGCTAAATTTTCAGTGACGGTCCTGTCAGTACGGGATGCCACAGCGGATGAAATTCGTAATGGCATTGCTAACCCTGACGTAAACATGCCACTACACTAATAGCACTGACACCCTTCCTGAATTAGTAAAAGTGTCATCGATGTCATGACATTTTGGCCTGACGCGACATGACATTTCATGTCGCGTCATATCAATCCTAATTATCTTTACTCCCTCGAACGATCACTAACTTATTGTTTTTGTTGAAAATAGAAGATCTGGCCCATTTGATGCAATCTATTCATTAATACTTTAAAACGAATAGATAATTCAAGGTGAGGAATTTCAAATGAGCCATATAGTGATTCTCGGTGCCGGTGTCGGCGGTCTCCCCTGTGCGTATGAAATGAAGGAGGCCGTCGGAAAGAAACACGATGTGACGATCATTGATGAACGTGAGAATTTCCAGTTTACACCATCCAATCCCTGGGTTGCTGTAGGCTGGCGTTCAGAAGCCGATATTTCGGTCCCCCTGGCCAAGGTACTCAAACGTAAGAAAATTAACTTCATTCATTCCCGTGTAGACAGCATCAATGCCGAGAGCAACCAGCTTCAGCTGGCCAATGGTGAAACCGTTGACTATGACTACCTGGTGATTACCACGGGCCCCAGGCTGGCCTTTGAAGAGGTCCCCGGCTCAGGACCCGATGGATTTACGACATCCATCTGCACCACTCACCATGCGGTCGATGCCTACGCAAGCTACAAAAACCTGCTGGAAAATCCCGGCCCCATCATAATTGGCGCCATGCCATTTGCCAGTTGCTTTGGCCCGGCCTATGAGTTTGCCTTCATCATGGACTGCGCCTTACGTAAACAGAACATTCGCAACAAGTACCCCATGACCTTCGTCACCTCCGAACCCTATATTGGCCACCTGGGCCTGGGTGGTGTCGGCGATTCACGCGGCATGCTGGAAAGCGATTTACGTGGCCATCATATCCAGTTCATTACCAATGCAAAGACCACCCGGGTTGAAGACGGCACTATGTTCGTCGATGAAATTGCTGATAACGGTGATGTTGCCAAACAACACGAACTGCCCTTTAGTTATGCGATGATGTTGCCGGCATTCAAGGGCGTGGATGCGGTTGTCGCTGTCGAGGGCCTGTGTAATCCCCGTGGCTTTGTATTGATTGATGAATACCAGCGCAATCCGAAGTACAAAAATATATACGCTTCCGGCGTTTGTGTCGCCATTGCACCAGTTGAACCCACACCGGTTCCAACAGGGGCACCCAAGACAGGCTACATGATCGAGACCATGTCGACCGCCATCGTTCACAACATTACACATGAGTTACGTGGCGAAGAACCGGAAACCTGCGGCACGTGGAATGCCATCTGCCTGGCTGATATGGGTGATACGGGTGCAGCCTTTGTTGCCCTGCCACAAATCCCACCACGCAACGTTACCTGGTTCAAGAAAGGCAAATGGGTCCATCAGGCCAAGGTGGGCTTTGAAAAGTATTTCATACGTAAGATGAAAAAGGGCAATACGGATCCATTGTACGAACGTTTTATCCTCAAGGCACTGGGCATTACCAAACTTGAGAAATAGGTTTTACCTCTACTCCACCCATCCCCGAGTGGAATTTTGTCGGCAAGGGATTGCCGTCCGTTTTAATCACACATTTCTATATCAGGCATAACCCAGCCCAAGCGGATCCTCCGGGTTAACATCCTCCATAAATGGCAGGCGTTTATCCCTGTTGGTCACCTGGTACACCAGGCCCATCCAGTTACCAACCACTTCACCGGCAGTATCGTGCCAGGTATTATCCAGGTGCCCGACAATAAGATCTTCAGGAAATACTGGTAGATCAGTCTTATTATCCAGTGCTAGCAGCACACGATAGCGGTATTCATTCAGCACTGCTTTTTCATAGGACGCAAAATAGTGTTCGGGGAAAGGCGGCCAGTCATCGCGCTGTCCATTGATGAACAATAACACTTCACGCTTGTATTCCTTGAGCAGGGAAATGGTATCGTACTCGGGGTGCCCCTGGAAAAAGATGGTACGCAGGCCATCCTTACTGGTAGCCAGGTGTACCGCATTGCTATCGGTCACGGCCAGCACATGCAGCCCAGCCAGCTCAAACTGCTCACGACTTACCGTATTCCAGCGCGAATGGGGCACATCGAAACGCGTATTAATATCGACCACAAGTGGGTGCTGGTGGTTAATCACCTGGTGCGGAAAGACACCCCAGTATTTTTTATCCTGCGGTACGCGTTTTTGAGCATAACGAAACTGTAAAACCGCATGCGTTGCCAGGCATGAACAGAGGGTCGAGGTTACATTCTCATGGGCCCAGTCAATTACTTCGATCAGGGGCGCCCAGAATGGCTGATTTTCCAGGTCGGGTCCAATCACATTGGCACCGGTCACAATCAGCGCATCCAGGCCCTGCTCGCGAATCTGCTCAAAGGTTTCGTAATACTGGTCAATATGTTGCTGTGCCTGCTCGCTCCTGGGTAGCTCCTTGAGGGTAAAGGGGTGCACATAAAACTGTGCAATCGGATTACTCTCACCGATCAACCTGAAAAACTGGCGCTCGGTTGCTGACAGTGCGGCATCTGGCATCATATTCAGCAGGCCAATATGCAGCTCACGAATATCCTGGTGATGGGCAACATCCGATGCTAATACCTTTATACCTTCTGTTAATAAACGCTTAAACGAAGGCAGGTCATTATGGGCAACCAGTGGCATGTTATTTATCTCTTGCTATTGCTGTTTCCAGTAAGTCCAGGAAATCATTTTCATCACGCACCTGCGCCACTTCCTGCGAGGTGACGGTATATCCCTGCTTCGCTATTTGTTCGTAACGTGGCACACGTGAACGAAATAACCGGGGGAAGACCCAGCGTATAAATTCATTGGGATCCATCTGCGCCGCGAACTGCATGTTATTTTCGGCAAGATAGACAGCCAGTTGTTCCTGCAAAAAATCGGGCCGGTAATACAGGGGCTTGGGCGCACTCTGTGCTCGTGCAATAAGCTTGTCTTCCTCTTCCTGGTTAGTCACCTGGATATATAAAATCAGGGTATGCTTCACCAACGAATCAATAACGGATGGCTCATCCAGTTCACACAGGCTACCGCCCACGTCATTAACAAAGTGCGGGTAACCGTAGATCTCTTCCGCCTTTTCAATAAAGTGCGGCACATCATGCATGGTCGCGATTTCGGCATCACGATACAGGGCCTGACGATGAATGAAATCCTCGAGCTCAACGCCACCCAGTTCAGGATTACCCGGCTTACCGACAAAACTCAGCACAGGCCCCAGGTCATGAACCTTGATATTATTACGGATGGAAATCCAGTCATTGCGTAACAGCTCCTTCAGGAAAGGCACCTGCATCGCCTGCTGCTTTATCATGTCGAGAATGGGCTCATCCAGGTAACGCGTACCGATACGATAATCACCGGAAAAGTGAAACCAGTTTGAATCACGTAGAAGTGCAGACAGGTAGGTTTTTCCAACACCGGACATACCTAACAGGGTAATTTTTTTATTTTTCCAGTGACGGAATTCTTCAACACTAAACTTCACTGCAGGCTCCAGATAAATTAACAGATAACGCGTATATCCGCTTAAAAACAGGATATAGATTAACTGAACTTGGCGGTCAAAACCAGATGATTTAAAGCGGATTGTAGCCGCTGCTAAATATCCTGTGCACTATTACCAGCATTTGCACTGTTAACCTCACCCGGCGAGTCATCATCAACTCAGGCAATACTCACTCGATCCACCTGGTGCTGCTGGTTCAGGTACAATACAAGATCAGCCCTTTGCGGCAGCTCCTCGAGTAAATGCCTGGTTATACGCTCATAATGCATAATAAAACGTCGTATGCCTTTTTCGTCCATTAGCCTATGGTCTTCAACATCGTTTACCTCGGCCAGCTTTTGCTCCTGTAGATAACGCCATTCAAAAACACTAGCCATAGCCGGCACTTTTAGCATCACCAGGTAATCAATCAATGAAAATAACTGCTGGTATTCATCGGCCAACTGCTGGTTTACAAAATACCGCCATCGAGCATCCCTGTCTTCTTCAGCCTCCAGCCTGTTAATTGCAGGCTGCAAGGCAAGCAGCGGCTCAGGCTGTGCACCAACACACCAGCCTTCAAACAGGATAATATCCACTGCTGTATCAATGACCTGCCACTGATCCTCGGCCGCCCTGTCATCTATAGCCTTGTTGAACACCGGTATCAGTACCGGCCTGTCAGCTGACTGTTTAAGCTGATTGATAATAGCGCAACCCAGGTCTACATCATGGGTACCCGGCACGCCACGTGTTGCGAGCAGTGGATGCACCGTTGCTGCCAGCTGCTGGCGTTGCTCTCGGGTTT
>JAOUMO010000170.1 GCA_029881425.1 Gammaproteobacteria bacterium | reverse complement strand
TGGTGATATCGAGCATCGCGATATCTGGGAATATGCGTTGAATTTAACTATCGAAGAAACTGCGCAGCTGGTCCGTCATGCCTGGGAGGTGCGTGGTATCCATTTTGATTATTATTTCCTGCGTGAAAATTGCGCCTACCGCCTGCTGGCGATGCTGGACGTGGCGCGTCCCGGTTTAAACATGAGTCGCCAGTCCCATCCCCTGTATGCGATCCCGGTGGATACGGTACGCGACATTGCCGCTGGCGGCTTGATAAAAGACAGCCGCTATCGGCCCGCACAACACAGTCGTATCCAGCAGATGTACCAGCAAATTGATGAGACTATGCAGCAGCAGGTGCTGGCTATGATTCATTACCCCGAGGTCAATATTCAATCACGGATTGCGCATTATCCAGAACCGCAACAAATCCAGATACTTGAACTGGCCTATGAGATCAGTCGCTTTAAAAATAATAATCCAGAACTCGATAACCGGTTATTAAATTTACGCAGTGAGCTACCAGCAAAAAAAGACCAGGGCCATTTTTCATTCCAGCAGGTGGCACCGGAAACCGGGCATAGTTCTGCGCGCTGGTTTATCGGTATCGGTGAAAAAGAACAGGCAGTATTTTATGAACTGGGTATGCGTCCTGCATTACATAGTTTGCTGGACCCCGACAACGGCTTTATTAAGGGTGCAACCATCAGCTCTATGGATATGGATCTGCGCTGGTATAAAGATACAGAAACACTTCGGCTGGAAAAGCTGCAACTTTTTAGCGTGCAGTCGTTATTGCCGGTACAGCCCTGGAGTGCCCCGCTTTCTACCGCCTTCGCCGTGTCATTACAAAACCGGGTATTCGAGGACCGGGCAGATCACAAGGCCCTGATGATCGATGCCTCGCTGGGCTACAGCATGACGGTTGATAATCAACTGTGGTTTGTACTGGCCGATGCCTCCTATGAGTATGCGGGTGAGTTTGAAAAGAACTATATGCTGAGCCTGGGTATACGTGCGGGTGTCCGCCATCAATTTGAAAACAGTCGCCTGCTACTGGAGTTGCAGCAGCTTGGGTCGGTTGCCGGTAGCAAGGGTGAGCGGCAAAAGATGCAGGGGCAATACCAGTTTGAAATAGGTGAGGACCAGGCGATAGCCGTGGAATACCAGCATGAGGATTTTGATTTTATAGAGCAGCAAACGGCGCGTCTTCGATATATCAAATATTTCTAGTTTTATTGGCTGGTTGGTAAAGCCTGAAACCAGTCAGATGTGGTTGTTTCATGGTTTAAAAAGAAAACGCAAATGCTCACGCCTGCACATCCATGCGCGGCAATGCGAATAAAAGTGATGGCTTTACTACCAGGCCGGGTGGCGTTGAAGGATGGCGCTTATGTATAAAAATTAATCCAGGGTTGGCTTTTATTTGCGTTTTCTTTTATATCAGGCCGGTGTCCGCTTCAGGGTGAGCGTGAACTTAAAACGTCGCCCCGTTCCAGCCCCACATATGCCGCTGGGCATTACTGAATTCGATATAGATCCGGGCAGGATCTATGTCGCAGTATTTATTGATTAGTTCACATAACGTAGTAGACAGCCTGGCAGTTTCCGGCTCGGGCAGGCCAATGCTTTTTAATTCGAGATAAGCGGCGGGCTCGCCGCTTGCCGCAAATACCAGTGCCTGTTTATCACTCACCTGTACCATGACATAGCTTTCCGGTTTGCCCAGTGCCTTGGCCACGGCTGCTGATGCTGCCAGTGCCAGTTGTTGTTTGTCATCCAGTTTGTTATTGGTGTTGATGTTTAACAGTGGCATGTGCTGTTTTCCCTAGCTGCAGTGTTGTTTAACGGCCTTCTTTTCCTGGTTGATCCGGTCCTGCTTTTGTTGTTCGGACATTACCTGGGTACTGCCATCTTTGTTTTTGGTGCGCACACGTCCCGCTTCTGAGATCTTTTTCAGTGTTTCTTTTGCACGAGCACATAATTTTGCACGTTCTTTTTTCGGTATCATCTCTTTGCTTTGCGCATCATCGACATTGTCTTCACTGGCGGCATTCTTGTCTTCCCTGGGTTTTAAAGACGGTTTGCTATAGGTTGATGTGCTGCCGGCAGGTGAGGGTGCCAGTTTTATTTTTTCCGCATCGACTTCCAGGGGCTTTTCCTGGTCGTAATGTGTATTACCCTGCGCATCGACCCATTTATAAATGGCAGCAGGTACTGAAAGAGGTAGCAATAGTAGTAAACTGATTAGTATTGTTTTATGTATCATAATTATCCTGCATCAATGTGATATTCTTGAAACCGCCATACACTTTGCGCGTCACACCGTGTGAAACTGTTTTGAGCACTTTGACTATAGTCTAAATGGACAAAATAAAAGGGTGTCTTTATGTTGAGAACTATCCTGTCTCTCCTCGCTTTGGTCTATGTTATACCACTTTTTGCATCAGAAAATCAGTCCTCCCTGGTAAAGGTGGAAAAAATTTCTATTCCTTTTGTCTATCAGTTCACCGGGCGTATTGAGGCTGTACACCAGGCGACGATGAAGGCCCAGACCTCGGGACAGCTGGCTGAAATCTATTTTGATGTGGATGACATCGTAAACAAGGGCGATGTGCTGGCGCGTTTTGGTAATAAGCGACAGAAGGCCGAACTGGACCTGGCTAAGGCCGGTTATGCCGAGGCTGAAGCGGATTTCCTGCGGAGCGAGGAGGATTTCAACCGTATCGACAGGCTATTTGCCGAGAAAATAGTCTCCAAATCGGACCTCGACCGAGCATTGGCCACGCAGCGAGCGGCAAAGGCCCGGCTGGATGGTGCCAGTGCGCGTATCAAATCGGCGAGCCAGGAATATGAATACACCATCATCCGTGCCCCCTACAGTGGCATAGTGACTAAACGCCATGTGCAGGTCGGGGAGTCGGTGCATCCCGGTTCGCAGCTGGTGAGTGGTATTTCCCTGGATAAGCTGCGCGTGGTGGTGGATGTGCCCCAGGACCTGGTGGAGACCATCAGGCAGCATAAAAAGGCGCTGCTCTATCTTCCCGATGGGAGTTCGGTTAGTAGTGAGGACCTGACCGTGTTTCCCTTTGCCGATGAGGCCAGTCACAGTTTCCGCGTACGTATCAGTTTGCCGGCAGGCCTCAGTGGGCTCTATCCCGGCGTGCTGGTGCGCGTGGGCTTTAGCGGGGATGATCGAGAGGTGCTGGTGATACCTGCCTCGGCGCTGACCCATCGCGGTGAAATGAGTATCGTTTATGTCGGCGCCGATGACGGGCGTATCGCACTGCGCCAGGTGCGCCGGGGGGATGCCATTGATCAGGGGCGTCTGGTGGTCCATGCGGGACTGGCCGAGGGTGAGTCGGTTTATACCGATCCTACGGCGGCCACCGTATTACTCAAGCATTCACTTGAGAAAGCCGCACAATGAATAATGGTGATCAGAAGCTGGGCCTTTCGGGTTCCATAGCGGCGCGTTTTTTAGAGACCGAAATAACCTTGCTACTGGCCTTGCTGGGCCTGTTTCTTGGTGTCTTTGCCATCATCATGACACCGCGTGAAGAAGAACCGCAGATCAATGTCACCTTCGCCAATATCTTTATCGCCTATCCCGGCGCCAGTGCGAAAGAGGTCGAGAGCCTGGTGAGCGTGCCGGCAGAGCAGGTACTCGCTGAGATCTCCGGCATCAAGCATGTCTATTCCGTATCCAGCCCCGGCCTCTCCGTGCTTACGGTTGAATACGAGGTGGGTGAAGACCGCACCCAGTCCATACTGCGCCTGTATAACAAGATTTATTCTAACCAGGACTGGTTGCCGAGGGACATAGGCATAGCCCCCCCGATCATCAAACCCAAGGGCATAGATGATGTACCCATCGTCTCGCTTACCCTGTGGACAAAGGACCCACAGCGTAGCGGCCTTGACCTGCTGCAACTGGCGCACTCAGTAGAAGTCGAACTCAAACGCGTCCCCGGTACCCGCGATATCTTCACGGTTGGCGGGCCGGCCCAGCTGGTGCAGGTGCGCCTGGACCCACAAAAGCTGGCGCTCTACGGGCTCTCGCTGGACCAGCTACAGCAGAGCCTGTCGCTGGCCAACGTCTCGGTTGATGCGGGCAGCCTGGTCAATAATGGCGAGAACATCGCGGTGACGGCCGGCAGCTTCCTGAGTTCGGTCGATGATGTGAACCAGCTGATCATTGCGGTGCAGGATCAACGCCCGGTGTACCTGAAGGATGTCGCCGAGGTGGTGCTGGGTGCCGAGTACCCCCGCCACTATGTATTCCATGGTGAGGGGCTGGCGCAGAGTCAAAATACCCAGCCGATGCACTACCCCGCAGTGACCCTGGCCATAGCGAAGAAGCCGGGTACCAATGCAGTGGATATTGCCGATGCGGTCATCGAGCGCATGGCCCAGCTCGAGGGTATATTTTTGCCCGATGATGTTGAATTAACGGTGACGCGGAATTACGGTAAAACCGCCGACGACAAGGCCAAAACCCTGATGACCAAGCTGGTCTTCGCGACCGCGGTGGTGGTGCTGCTGGTGCTGGTAACACTGGGTAGGCGCGAGGCCTTTATTGTCGGCACTGCGGTGGTGATTACCCTCGCAATTACCCTGTTCGCCTCCTGGGCCTGGGGCTTTACCCTCAACCGTGTCTCGCTGTTCGCGCTGATTTTCTCGATTGGTATCCTGGTCGATGACGCCATCGTCGTGGTGGAGAATATTCACCGCCATATGGCGCTGGGGGCAGAATCGCTGCTCGAGGCCATTCCCAAAGCCGTGGATGAGGTGGGTGGGCCAACCATCCTTGCCACCTTTACCGTGATTGCCGCACTGCTGCCTATGGCCTTTGTCACCGGTTTAATGGGGCCCTATATGAGCCCGATCCCCATCAATGCCAGCCTC